>DATJOQ010000091.1:0-7863 GCA_035506935.1 Binataceae bacterium (SeqCode)
GGCCAAAGTTAACGCGTCCCCGATCGAAGAAAACGCACCTTGGAATGAAAACGACGGCACCGGTTATAACTCGAACGTGCCGCCGTCGGGCGGAGTGCCGACCTACTTTTATCTGAACGCCGGGATCGGAGAACTCCTCAACTCGGATTTTGCGACCGTAGACGGCGACTACTCAGGGAGCACCGACGACATCTTCCGCGTCTACGCCTGCAAGTGGGGCATCGACGAAGACTACATCCGCGCGCAAGCATGGATTGAATCCGGATGGCACCAAGACTGCGCCGCGGCGCACGGCGGCAATGGATGTAGGGAGGGCGGTGACGAGAATAATCCGGCCGGATGCACCACCGGGCTTGTCGACACCCTGATCTCGCCGGATGGTGTGTTCTGCGAAATGGAGGGATTCGGCGGCCTGTCCGGTTCGAATCAGTACGATTCGTGGTCGATCGTGCAGAACAAGGTCTACTACCAGTGGATGACCTGGCCGATGATGGAAGAATCAACTCCATTCGGCGTCGATTTCCGCTACGCCGAGATGCGCGGCTGCGTAAACGGCGATCAGTATAACTACTTCAATTCACAAGGCACCGGCACTGACTATCAAAACGCGGTCAACGCTGCGAAGAGCAATCCCAATGGCGCTTCGAAGGTATCCGGATGGACCAATCTGCAATACCTCGCCTATGGCTGTATCGATACTCACTACTCCGGCGATTGGTTTAGCGGAACTACCGATTCATATCTCAGTCAATTCCTCGACGCATTGAATAATGCGCCGTGGCCAGGTGGGATTAAATAGTCAGTCGCAGTCGTCAGCGGCACTTGATCGGCTCGGCCACGCGACCAGCCGTGCCGATCAGGATTGCCCTCGCGGAGCGAACGGGCGCTAGCGTGGAAGCGCAATGACCTGCGACTGACGGGTATCGGGATCGAGGCGAACCAGGTAAACCGGGAATCCGGTATCCGAGGTGCCGACGTTGGTGCGGCCCGCGCATCCGCATCGCGCGACCACGACGTCGTTAATCTCGGCCAGCGTCTTCATGTTGAAGTCGAGCTCAGCCATGCGCTGATTCGTGACCCAGAGCTGCACGCTGCCATCGTGCACGTCCACTTTGGAAAATAACGGCTCGTCCTGGGTCGCCCCCTGCTTGGCGAGCCATTGCACGAAGGCTTCGCGATTCATCTTTCTCTCGTGCGCGTATTGTTTTCTGCGCTGAGCGACGGCGCCTTGAATCTCGCGCTTGACCCGGCGCGAACCGTCACGCTCTCCCCAGTTCTCCGACATCGTCCAAATCTGCTGGCGCCATTGCGCCAGCAGATTCTGATCTGCATCGGGTTGTGCCCGGTACTCGAGCGCCTCACGCTGTGCACCGGCCAGGTCGCCGCTCGCCAACGAGCTCTCGACCTTCTGCGCCAGCGCTATCATCATTTGCCGATGAGCCGGGCTGCTCTCGGCCTCTTGAGCCCGCGATACGGGCTTTTGCGACGCGCATCCGCTTGCGATCACTGCTATCGCCGCAAACCACCAAACTCGCTTCCCTCTAGGTTGCATCATTCAGCCTCGATCGAACTTATTTTACCGAATTATGCCGGCGGTTTCGTATAATTTTTTTCCACGCCGAGGTGAATCTCGCGCGAAGCAACGTCGGCACTAGTCTTCAATCAGCGCCAGCACCGAGCGAAAATTTCTTTTGTCGGTGAGTGATGATCGTGGTGACGCCTGCGCCTCGAGTCGCAATCAGACTTGAGGAGCAAGCTTCACGCTGCTTCGGATGACTTAGATTCTTTCGAGTCTGGCGGGGACGTGCTTGTGGAAAGGCGTGCCCGCGAACCAGTCGCGATGCTCGGTGGTGGTGAGTTCGTTGGGCGCGACGCCGTGCTGGAATTCCGAGCCCTCGCGATCCGGATACCAAAGCCCGGTCCCGTTCGGCAGTGCGATATGACCCGGCATCATCGTGTCTGTGAGTTCGACCACGGTTTCCGCGCTTGCGCGTTTCGTGATCACGCGCACCCGCCCGCCGTTTTTGACTCCAAGTTCCCCGGCATCCACCGGGCTGATCCACAGCGCGCCCGCCGGATCCTTCGGCCGCCATCGCGGATCGCGAATAATTGTGTTCGCGGTCGAGCTGCGGCGCTGGCCGGCGGAAAGCACGAACGGGAACTCCGGGTCGCTTAAAGGATGCTCCTCGCGGAGCGATTTCAACTCGGGCATCAGGTCGGGAATCGTGAGGTTGACCCGCCCTTCGTGGATCCTGCGCCAGGTTTCCTCGAACGGATCGACGCTGATCGCCACACCGGAGACGCTTTTCAGCATCGCGTCGAACAGCGCCTCGCCCAACTCCGGACCGTTACCATCAAACCCCGCTCGACGAAGCGACTGCGGATATCTGCGGGCGAAATTGTGCGCGATTCCCCACAGCGCGGCCGCGTTTTCGTTTCCTGCTCCCAGCGTCGGCCCGAGCACCTCGTATAGCAGCAGGGTCATCACCTTCGACAACTGTGGCCGCTCGGAGATGAGCCGAGTAAATTCCGCGCCGAACGCACCCCGCCCTTTGGCCATCGCTGCGCGCAATGGCGCAACATCGTCGTCGGTAACCGCGCCGAGCGCGCGCACCAGGCGGCAATGAATCTCGCCCTCGCAAAGCGTTCCTGGCATCGGATCGAGTATCGGCGGGCGCAGAGTAAAGCTGTTGGCAAATCCGTTTTCGTTATAGACCGGCGCGCCGAAAAAGGTGGCCTCGCACTTCTCGTACTGCGAAGACGCCGGCAGAACGTAATTCGCCTCGCGCGCGCTCTCGGTCATCGCCACGTCGATCACCACGACGAACTCGAGCGCGCGCAACGCTTCGCGCATCCGGACGCTGTCGGCGATCGAGTGCGCGGGATTCTCGGCTTCGATAAGCATCGCGCGGAAGCGTTTCGGATGGTCGGTGAGAATCTCATCGGGAATCACGTTGGCGGGAATCATGCCCCCGATTATGCGATGGCCGCCGACCGGGCTGGTGTCCGCTGCCAGCGATCCGCTGTAAAGCCCGGTCAGGCTGGTTCCTGCGTTCATGGCGCCGGGCTTGCCCAGGTTTCCGGTCACGGCGAACAGCAATTTCTCCAGGTACGAGTTGAGCGTGCTATGAAGCGATTGCTCGATACCCAGATCCTCGTAGACCGAAACGCTCGACGCGCGCGCAATCCGCCGCGCGACGTTGCGTACCAGCTCTTCGCCGAGTCCGGCACGCTCACAATAGTCGGCCACTGGAACGTCGTTGAGCGCCGCGAAAAGCTCATCGGAGCTTTCTGTCCGTTCGCGGATGTACGCGTGATCGATCAGATCCTCCTGTGCCAGCACGCCGAGAATCGCGGCAAGGCAAAACGCGTCGGTGCCGGGACGCACGCGCAGATGATAGTCCGCCATCTCGGCGGTCTCGGTTCGGCGCGGATCGATCACAATCAGAGCGCGCTTCGGATCGGCCGCGATTTCGCGCAGGATCAGTCGCGCGCGTTGAAAGCCATGCGATTGCCAGGGATTCTTGCCGACAAAGACCGCAACCTCGGCCTGCGAGTAACTTCCGGAGAGGCCGGTCCCGAACATCCGATGCTCGACCCAGAACTCGCCGGTCTTTTCCTGCGCCAGAGCATTCGACCGGTAGACTCCTCCGAGCGCGCGCAGGGTCGCGGCGCCGTAGCCGCCGACCAGATGGTTCCCCTGTCCGCCGCCGCCATAATAGAAGATGCTCGCGCCGCCCCATCGTTCGCGCACGCGCGAAAACCCCGCCGCGACTTCGCCAATCGCGGTGTCCCAGTCGATCTCCTCGAAAGTGCCGTCGGGCCTTCGCCTAAGCGGCGAGGTCAGGCGATCGCGTCCGTTCTGATAATAATCGAGCCGCTGGGCCTTCTCGCACGCGTAGCCGCGCGAGGCCACGTGATCACGGTTTCCCCGCACCCGCGCGATATGGGAGCTCTCCAGCTTGACGTCGATTCCGCAGTTCACCGAGCACAGGATGCACGCGGTCTTGTGCCATTCTTCGTTCATCTCATGAACTCCAAGTCGCGCCGGCTGCTTGTTTGACCCGGCGCCCGTTGCCAATTCTGAATCCGGCACTTGACTAACTTCTATTTTGGAACTTAGTATCAGTCAAGAGCAGGAGCCTTGAACCCGGGATGCGCTGGAAAGAAATCGACACCATGAAATGCTCGGTCGCCCGCACGCTGTCGGTGATCGGCGACCGCTGGACGATTCTGATCGTCCGCGACGTTTTTCTCGGCCTGCGCAGGTTCGAGTTGATCCAGCGCGACTTGGGCCTTACGCCTCATCGCCTGTCCGATCGCCTGCGCGGTCTCGTGCGCGACGGAATTCTAACCCGCGTAGCGTACGAAAAGCGCCCGCCCCGCTTCGAATATCGTCTGACCGAAAAGGGCATCGATCTTTATCCGCTGATCGTCGTGATGATGGAGTGGGGCGACCGCTGGATGGCCGGGCGAGCCGGCCCACCTGTCGAGCTGGTCCATCGCACCTGCGGCCATTCTATAAAACCGGAACTCACCTGTCCGAGTTGCAAATCGAAGATTGAACCGCGCGAAATGAGCGCGCAGGCCGGACCTGCGCTCAAAAGTCGACGAACCGTCGGGCGAACTCTCGAGCAGCCGCCGGTATCCGGGCTGAAGTTGTAGAATCGATACCTGCGATCGTTCGGGACGCGACGTCTACCTATCCCGCGCCCGCGCTCATGGAAGCCGGGCCGGGGATTCGCGGGAGCCATAGATTCAGTTCACCGAACAGGAACTCGAGGCGGCGCATCGAATGCAGCTCGGCAAGGATCGCCTGGCGCTGTGCGAGCGTCCAGCCAGCGATTCGCGCGAATTCCCCCTCTTCGATGCGCGCGTTGAATCGCTCCACCGGCTGCGCAAGATTCTGCGGCGCGTGAGTATGCGCAAGGGCTTGGGCCGCAGGGCGATTGAAGCTTTTATCGCCGCTGAAGAAGTCGAGCCACGAATGAAGCTCGCGGCGAACCACGTTGAGCGCCTCTTCCCGCGCAGCCTCGGTTGCCGGATCGAGCTCCGGCACCGGGGTGCTGATGCGCGCCGACGAGATCGAACCCAGACGATTCGCGATACGGCGCAGGGTGCCTGCCGCCTCAACGATAGCATTGTGATTGACCAGGCTGGAGCGGCCTTCCACCTCCGCATCGTTGGCGACGTTCAGAATTTCCGCGAGCAGACGCATGCTGCTTGTACTGGCTTTGGTGATCCCGAGCTCAGTGCGGGCGGTGGCATCGCCCGGAATCAGGGCGAGCGTGTCGCGGATGACCTGGCGGAGCCTCGGCAGCAAAGAGTCGCCGGCGTATTCGGGCCACACTACGAAAGCGATCGCTGCCACGACGAACGTGCCAAGCAAAATTCCCCAGATGCGCCATAGCGGCACGTAAATATCGAGTGGCGGCCCCAAACCGGTAAATACCAGCGCGAAAGTGGTGCCGATCTGTTTCCCCGCATAGGCAATTCGGCCGCTCGACAACGAGCAGTAAGCGGAAACGAAAAAAACCACGAACAGCGTCAGCATGTAAGCGGGCAGCGTCGTAAAGTTGGGCGTGACTACGATGATAGCCGCGAGAGAAATTATCCCGCCGATAAGCGCCCCGACGATCCGTAAGACCATCTTGCGAAAAGCGGCGCCGTATGTGGGTAGTGCGGTTATGAGAATCGTGACCAGGATGGTCGCGAGTTCGGGGCGTTGGGTGAACACACCTAGCGTGTAACCGGCGATCGTGCACATGCCGACTTTCAGGCAAAAGCGGACCAGTGTCGGATCAGGAGCGTCGAGCAAGCGCGGGGCGGCCTGCTTGGGCGCGACCGTGAGCAACGATCTTGGTGGCTCGTCGAGCAGATGCTCGATAAGGCCGGTCAGCGCACCCAGCGAATCGCCGACCGTAGCGAAGTTTTCGAGCTCCGCAGAACTCGCCACGTGTATATATGCCGGTCTGACCTGGATGATGCGCGCGGCAAGTGCGTCCATCGCGGACCGAGCGCGCATCCGCGAAGGCGATGGCGGTTTGTCGACCCCGACAGCAATCCTGGTCGGCAGCTCGTGGGCGATCTCGTCCAGCGCCGACGCGATCGCTTCTACCGCAGCTTCAATTTGAGATTGTACCATCGCGCGAGCGTTTGCTGGCACGTACTGGCGCGCCGCGATGGTCAGGCGGTCGACTTCGAAACCGATGCGCGCCACCCGCGTGATCGCGGCAAGCAGAATCGCGTGGCGATACTCGGAGATTCCTTCCGCCATCGCTTGTTCGAGCAAGGCCATGTGCGAAGGCAGGTCAGAAGTGGCAGGCGGAAGCGGTGGCCGACGAATCGATCTATTACCGAGATAGAAACTCGCGGCGTCCAACAGACGCGAACGATCGCGCGCGAGGCTGGTTCCCAGCGATTCTGTCAGAACTCTTTCGCCAGGATCGGGCCACAGCCAGTTGTCGAACAGAATCAGCACACCGAAGGCGAGCACGCTGCCGCCGAACGCGCCAGCCGCATCCCAGCCGATATCCTGTGGCGCGTACACGACGCCGTATAAAGCATTGATGGAAAGTACCTCGATCAAAAGCAGACCGGCGCCGAGCTTAAGAACCGTCCCGATGTAAGTCGCGATCGAAACCAGGGCAAAAAGAAACGGAAGCATCAGCCAGGGCGTTTCCGCCAACGCACGGGCCATGATCACGGCGCCACAGAGGCAGATTGCTTCCGCGATCAGAAATTTCGACGCCGTGCGGGCGGACATCATTGGACCGGCGCCCACCAGCAGCCATACGATATAGGTTCCGAATTCGTTATTGACATGACAAGCCGTGACCAGTCCGGCTCCGATCGCCCCCATCGTGGTCATACGGCATGCGGTGCGCAATTTGCGCGAGGTGGGTGTAAGCTCCCGCGCCAGCAGGGTCTCAAGCTTGTGGAGCCAGGCAAAAGGCCGCGGTAATCGAAGCGGGTATTTGAGCGAGCCGGCCATATCCCGTTGCTACAAGATTTATTTGATCATTACGAGCGACAAACGACAGAAGCGAAATGCGCCTGCATGCGCGCGGTGATAGTTGAAGACTGGCAAATTTGCTGGCTCGGTGTATGAGATCGATTAATCTGATCGGCTCGGCAGCTCGAAGCGGTCAAATCATCCCTGGAGGCTAGACAGCGATGAGCAATGAAATTCGACCCTTCCGTATCGCGGCGACAGACGCTCAACTCGACGACCTCAAACGACGATTGCGCGACATCCGATGGCCCGAGCGCGAATGCGTGGATGACTGGTCGCAAGGATTGCCGCTCGCCTACGCGCAGGAGGTCGCTGCCTACTGGCTTCAGAAATACGACTGGCGCCCGCGCGAGGCGCTGCTCAACCGCTTTGCGCAATTCATCACCACCATCGACGGGCTCGGAATTCACTTCGTGCACGTTCGTTCGCCGCATGCCGACGCGCTGCCGCTCGTGATGACCCACGGATGGCCGGGATCGATCGTCGAGTTTCAAAAGGTGATCGAGCCGCTCACCAACCCGACCGCTCATGGCGGCGAGGCTGCCGACGCGTTTCACGTCGTTTGTCCCACGCTTCCCGGATTCGGCTTCTCCGACAAGCCCACGCGCAAGGGATGGAACGTGCAGCGCATCGCGCGCGCCTGGGCGGAACTGATGCCGCGGCTCGGCTACCAGCGCTATGCCGCGCAAGGCGGCGATTGGGGCGCGATCGTCACCACCTGCATCGGAATCCAGGATCCCGCCAACTGCATCGGAATCCACCTCAACATGCCGATAGCTCCGCTCGATCCCGCGACTAAGAATGATCTTACCGAGAGGGAGAAATCCGCTCTCGCGAGCATCCAGCAC
>DATJOQ010000092.1:0-5088 GCA_035506935.1 Binataceae bacterium (SeqCode)
TGATCGGCACGGGGGTCTCGATTCCAGGCACGCGGTTAGCGCCCGTCACCGCGCACTCGATCGCCAGCATAAACCAACTGGCGCCAGGCCGTATCTTTTTGGGAATTGGCACCGGGCATACCGCGATGCGGGTGATGGGACAGGACCCGATGCCGGTAAAGGAATTTCGCGAGTATCTGCGCGTGGTGCGCGCGCTGCTCGACGGCGAAGCGGTTGATTACACGTATCGGGGGAATACCAAGGAAATAAAGTTCATCCATCGCGATCGCTACTTCATCAATCTCGACAACCGGATTCCGATTTATGTTGCCGCCAATGGACCGAAAGCGCTGGAGTTGACCGGCGAGATGGCCGACGGATGGATAACCGTGGCGCGCTCGGTTGAGGAAATCAGCCGAGGTCTTGAGTTGGTCGCGCGCGGCGCGAAAAAGGGCGGACGCTCTCTTGGAAATGACTTCCTGACGGCATGCGTGACCAGCAGTTGCATCCTGCGCCCGGGCGAAAAGCTGACCGACGATCGCGTGATCAACGAAACCGGCTCGATCGTGACGTGCTTTCTGCATTTCGCGTACGAGATCTGGGATCAGATGGGGCGCAAGTCTGAATTGGTGCCGCCGTATTTTGGCAACGTATGGGACGCCTACGTGAAGCGCGTCGAAAAATACAGCCTGCCTGAGAGGGCGCGCTTCCGTCAGATTCACGACGGTCATTGTACGTTCCTGCAGAAAGACGAACGCCAGTTCGTGACACCGGAAGCGATTCGCGCGACCTGTCTGGTGGGAACGCCCGAGGAGATTATCGATCAGCTGCGCGCGATGGAAAAGACGGGGCTCAAGGAAGTCGCATTGCTGCCGCCAGCCGATTATCAGCGCAAGGTTTATCGCGACATCGCAGAGTTGGTGATGCCGGCTTTCCGTTAATCAAAGCTATTCTGCTCAAAGGAGTTTCGATGCGAGGCCGTTGCTAACAGCGGCCTCGCGCTTACCAACACGTTAGCGCAGGGTCGGTTGAGGTCTATCGCCGGAGCGCGACCTGAAATGCGCGCTCGCACGACCGTTCCGAGCGCGGCCGTTGGTGTCGCCTGCCGTGACTTTTTTCGCGAAGCTCGGCCGGCGGCCGTAGGCTTTCAGTTGTGCAGGCGTGACGAAGCGGTCTTGAAGATCGTCGCGCAGCGCCTCGTCGCTTCGCTTGCGTGGATCTCCGTAGCCCCCACCACCCGGCGCATTCATCAGAATCTGATCGCCGAGCTCGAGGCGGATGTTGACGAATTTGCTCGGGCTCACCGTGCCATAGGCGTCGACGAAAGTCCGAAAGCGCTTTTCGCCGCGACGCTTGACGAACATCCCGGCCGCATTGCCGGCTTTGCCGCCGTGCACGCCCCATGGGCCCTCTTTGAAACGGTCGAGCAACGCGCTGAGCGTGACCGCTGGGGCGGTGACCTCGAAGATTCGCCGAACACCGAGACCGCCGCGATGCATGCCGGCGCCACCTGAATCCGCCCGCAACGAGTATTCGAGCACGCGAAGCGGGAAGCGGCTCTCGAAAACTTCGATCGGCGTCGCGCGAATAGTGCTGCCGTGCGCGATGCATTGAGCGTTGTTGCCGTCCTTGTGCGGCAGGCCGCCCCATCCACCGCCGTCGAGCTGATAGTGCGTCCAGTACTCGCCGGTGTCGGGATGAATTCCACCGATCAGCAGGTTGCACGCAGTGCCACCTTCCGCGGCGCCGACCCGATCAGGCATCGCCTTCGCCATCGCGCCCTGGATACAGGAGATGATCCGCGGCTGCCCTTCGGTATTGCCAGCTACGCACGGCGCGGGAAAGCTCGGATTCACCAGCGTGCCGGGCGGCGCGACCACCTTGATTGCTTTGAAGATGCCACTGTTGAGGGGAACGTCGTGGGTGCCGATGCTCTGCAGGACGGCGGTGCAGCTTGCGGCTGCGGTCGCGACGTAGGTGACGTTGATCGGCCCCATCGCCTGCTTGTCGGATGCCGAGAGATCGACCACCATCTGGTCGTCGAGCACGTGAACGGCGGAGCGGAAAAAATATGGCTTGCGCACTACGCCGTCGTCCTCGAAGTAATCCTGCGACTTGTAGACCCCGTTGGGGATTTGCCGGATCTGGCTGCGCATCCAGGCTTCGGCGTGATCGATCAGCGACTCGCAGATCCGCTCGAAATTGTCGAGCCCATAGCGCGCGACCAATTCCTGCAATCGCCGCTCCGCGGTCGTGAGCGAACCCATGATGGCGTGGAAGTCGCCCCAGGTGGCTTCCGGCGTACGATGATTCGCGAGCACGATTCTCCATACGTCTTTGCAGTATTCGCCGCGGGCCATCAGTTTGGCCGGCGGAAGCCTGAGGCCTTCCTGGAACACTTCCGTCGCGGTGGCGGCGAACGAACCCACCGCCATCCCGCCGATCTCACCGATGTGCGCGATGTTGCCAGCGAAACCGATCAGCTTGTCGTCGATGAACACCGGCTTCAGCAGCAGATGCTCCGGCATATGGCACTGGCCGCGATACGGATCGTTATGAACGATCACATCGCCCGGCGCGAAGTTCGCCGCGCCGATCTCGGCGACGCAGTGAGGCACGGTATGAAGACCCGCGCACATGATCGCCGGGTTCATTTCGGCCTGGCCGATCATGCGCGCGTTGCGATCGAACAGCAGGCATGAGAAGTCGCGCGATTCGCTGAAGATCGGCGAATACGCTGTGCGCACCATCGCGCGGCCCATCTCGTCGCAGATGTTGCGGAGCGCGTTGTTGACCACGGTGAGCGTGGTTGGGTCCCGCTCGGGCGCGAGCCGTCCCGTCGTTGTAACGGTGGTCGTTCTCACCGCGTCATTTGTGGATTTCGCTATCTCGATGACAAAGCTGCCGTCGGCAGAGACCTCTGCGCTGTCGGCAGGATGCAGCAGCGTGGTCGAGTCCATTTCTTCGATCAGGGCCGGGCCAGCGACGCGCGTGCCTTCGGGCAGATCAGTGCGTCGGTAAACCGGTGTGTCGACGCGCCCCACTCCGGCGAAGTAGATCGCGCGCAGCGCGTGCCGCCTGGCATCGCCGCCGGCGGGCGCCATCAACTGTGCGGACACGGTCTCCTCGCCGAGCGCGACGACGCGCACTTCAGTGATCTCGATCACGCGATCGCGCATAGCGTAGCCGTAGAGCTCATGATGGCGCCGATGCAGGTCCTCGATCGCGCGTTCGAAGGTCGCTTGATTAATTTCGGGCGAGCTCAGCTTGATCAGCTCGCCGAAGTTCTGGCCGAGGTAGCGCATGCTGAGATAGCCGGCCAGGGTTGCCTCCCCCGTGAGTCCGTCGCGCTTGAGCTCGGCGAGAGCCTCACTAGCAACGCCCTTTAGCTCGGCGGCGATGCGCTTCAAGTCGATCCGATCCGAACGATGCATCACGGTACGCGCGCGATCGACCCGGAGATCGGTGAGCAGCGTGCCCAGCGCCGAGCAGAGGCCGGGATGAGGCGGCACGACCACCTTTGCGATACCGAGTTGCCGCGCGACGTCGCCCGCGTGAAGCGGGCCCGCGCCGCCGAAACTAATCAGCGCGAAATCGCGCGCGTCGAGACCGCGGTCAACCGTCAGCAGGCGAGTTGCGTTCGCCATATTGGCGGCGGTCGTATTGAGAATCGCGATCGCGGTGTCTTCGACCGAAAGCTTGAGGTTCGCAGCCAGGCCAGCGATCGCGCGATGCGCGAGGCCACCATCGAGACGCATCTCGCCGCCCAGAAAGAAGTCCGGATCGAGCCGGCCGAGTACGACGTTGGCGTCGGTGACGGTCGGCTCCGTGCCGCCGCGGCCGTAACATGCGGGACCCGGATCCGCGCCCGCGCTCTTCGGGCCAACCCGCAACAACCCGCCGCTGTCGATATATGCGATCGAACCACCGCCGGCGCCGATGGTCGCGTAGTCGATGAACAGCGCGCTTACCGGCACACCCCATTCGAGCTCGTGCTCGGTGGTGGAACCGAATTCGCCATTCGCGATCAGGCCGACGTCGGCGCTGGTGCCGCCCATGTCGAGCGTGACGCCGTTGCCGTTGGCATGATCGCGCGCGAAGCGCCGCCCCGCGATCACTCCGCCCGCGAGGCCCGACAGCAACAATTGCACGGGCGCTTGTGCGGCCGACTCAGCCGCGGCATGTCCGCCGTTCGATTTCATCAGGGAGAGCGGCCCATCTATACCCAGCTTCTTCACCGCGTGCGCCAATTGGCCGCTGAATTCGCCGATCGCGCGCTTGATGAAAGCGTCAGTGATTACGGTCGTTGCGCGTTCGTATTCGCGCCAGATCGGAGCGACCTCGTGCGACAGCGAGACCGTTAGATCGGGAAAGCGCTTGGCGAGATATTTTCCGATCGCCTGCTCGTGCGACGGATTGATGTAGGAGAAAAGCAGGTTGACGGCAACGGCCCACTCGGTTGCGGGTTCGGATTTTAACCATCGCGCAATCCAATCGCCCATACGCTTCAACTCACTCGCTTTCAGTGGTTGAAGTACATTGCCCTTGTGATCGACGCGCTCGGCGATGCCGTAAACGTGGCGGCGCTTGACGCCGGAATCAGGTTTGGGCCAGGACGGGTTGTAAGCTTCCTTGCGATCGATGCGCGCGATAATCGGCACGTCCTCGACGCCTTTGGTGCCGACATAGAGCACGGTTGCACCGTGTTTCTGCAGGCGCGCGTTGGCCGCGATGGTGGTGCCGATAACGATGCGCTCGACGTTCTCTGGCGTCACGCCTGATTGGCGGATCGCGCTGAGCGGCGCTTCTGACGGCCGCTTCGGCGTGGAAGGAACCTTGGCGATTGCGACATGGCCGCTGGCTGTATCGAGCGCGACCAAATCGGTGAAAGTGCCGCCTGTGTCGATTCCGATGCGCAGCATCGCTCAACCTCCGTCAGATGCGCCGGCGTTTGCGCGATTGATCCTGCCGCTTTGCCGGCGTTAGCACCAAGCGGTGTTTCAGTTCGGCGCAGCTAGGCTCGCAGAATTTGTCTTCGGGAAACGAATCGTCGTGCCAATACTGCACTGCGACCATCTTGCCGCAGAACGAACAGTTGAGGATACGAGT
>DATJOQ010000093.1:0-10908 GCA_035506935.1 Binataceae bacterium (SeqCode)
CGGCTACCGCCTTTGCCGGAGTGACGGTTCATTCCGCTACTACGCAATAGCGATGGCCAGTCGCCGGCAATCGAGTCCGCGTGCTGCTGCAAGCGTTGGGCGTGCGGTGAGTTGGATCGTGGCGGCATGCCTTGTGACCAGCCTGACCGCTGGATGTTTAGGTCCGCAAATCGAGGCTAACAAGCAACAGCTCCGGCAGCAGCAAGCGCAAATCGAACAACTCGAAGGACAAATTGCCGCGATGCAGCAATCGCAGGGGACGTCGTACAGCACCGCACCCGCGCCGGCCGGCTCGTGCGACGCGGAGGTGATGCGCAAGGCGACCCAGCGGGGTGGCGAAGCGTTCGCCAAGGGCAATTTCACGCAGGCGCTGGGCTATTACCAGGACGCGGCGACCGCGTGCCCGGGCAATGCAGAGGCGGAGCTTAATCTTGCGCGAACTCACGAGGCGCTGGGCGATCGCGACTCTGCAATCAACGATTATACCAGCGCCGCGAACGCGGGCGGCTCCGATCCGGCGATCGCGAAACAGGCGCGCGACGCGCTGGAGAGGCTGCGAGCGTCCAAGTGATCGGGCGCCGATATGGGCGCGAGGCTGCGACAAGGATTGCGCGCGCTACCGAAGCGGTTTGAAATTCGCCATACTTGCGCGTGGCTCACTCCGGCGATATCGAGAGCCGGAATCGAGCGTTGGAGGCGACGAAATTGAAGGACCCATTCAGTGTGAAGGATAAGGTTACAATCGTAACCGGCGGCGGTACCGGAATCGGCGCTTCAATCGCGCTCGAGTTCGCGATGCGCGGGGCGCCGGTTCTGATCGCCAGCCGCAAGCTCGAAAATCTCGAGCCGACCCGTGACGAGGTGCGCAAGGCCGGCGGCAAATGCGAGATGTTTCAGTGCGACGTGCGCGACTCGGCTGCCTGCGACGCGATGGTCGGAGAGGCGGTCAAACATTTTGGCCGGCTCGACGTCCTGATCAACAATCACGGCGCGAGTATCGCGAGCCCCTCGCTCGATCTGTCGCCCAACGGATGGCGCGCGGTGGTTGCGATCAACCTGGATGGAACCTTCTTCTGCTCGCGCTCGGCGGCGCGGCAGTTTATCGCGCAGGGGGGCGGCGGCAGTATCGTCAATATTTCCTCGACCGCCGGCGTCCACGGCCACTCGAACATGCTGCCGTACAGCGCGGCCAAGGCGGGAGTAATCAATCTCACCAAGACCCAGGCGGCCGAATGGGGCGTGCACGGGATTCGCGTCAATTGTGTGATTCCAGGTCCGATCGATACCGAGGGCGCCGCGCCGATCGTATGGCCGAATCCGGCAGTGAAGAAGGCGGTCGCGGATTCGCGCGCGCTGCGGCGGTTTGGCCGGGTCGAAGAAATCGCCTATCCGTGCCTGTTTTTCGCCTCCGAGGCGTCTTCTTACGTCGACGGTGCTTCGTTGATCGTTGACGGCGGCGACGGCCCTCGCTTGAGCTAGCGGTCTCTGCGGAAACAAAGCGCCACAACTTAGACTGATAGTTCCAGGCGAAGCATGCGCCGCCGCTTGAGCATCCGCTCAAGGCGTGTTATCCGAAGTCGCGATCGCTCGGTATTCGACTGACATCAAAAGCAATTGGATCTCCGCTGGCCGATAGCTGTGGGGCTTGCGGAGTTTAGGCGTTCGGCAGGGGTGGTTTTATGGCGGACAAGAGTCTAATCGGCAAAACCGCGGCGCCTTTCACGATGCCGATCGAATGGGGCAAGGTGCGCGAATTCGCGCGCGCGATTAGAGATCGGAACCCGGCTTACTTCGATCCTGAGCTGGCCAGGAAGGAGTGCGGTGGTATTCCAATCCCACCTACCTTCCTGATGACCAGTGCGTTTTGGCAGGCGTCATCGGCGCAGGACGCCGGCGCCGCCCTCGACTTCGGTTTCGACACGCGGCGGATTCTGCACGGCGAGCAGGAGTTCGAGTTTTACCAGCCGATTTTTGTCGGCGACGTGTTGACCGGCGTTACTCGCGTGGCCGACTTGTACGAGAAGGAAGGCGGCCGCGGCGGCAAGATGACCTTTGCCGTGGTTGAGACCGAGTACACGAATCAGAAGGGAGAGAAAATCGCGCTCGCGCGGTTTACCCTGATTGAAACTGCCGGCGCGAGCAAAAGCTGACGTTGCGTCATTTCCGCACGGAGCGACCGCGCGGCAAAGCAACGGTTGGCGTTGATCGAATTGGGAGGCGAACATGGCATCCAAGCTAAAGTTTTCCGATGTTCAGATCGGCGACCAGATTCCGCCCCTGGCGGTGCAGGTTTCGCGCCCGGACTTTGTTCGCTACGCCGGCGCTTCGGGTGATTTCGTTCCGCTGCACTACGATCAAACCTTCGCCGAGGCGGCGGGCCGTCCGACCGTGTTCGCGCAGGGGATGTTCACGGCTGGATTGTTGTCGCATTGCTTGACCGATTACGTCGGCGCGGGACAGGTACGCAATTTCAAAGTCCGATTCGCCACGATCGTGTGGCCGGGAGATACGGTCACCTGCCGCGGCAAAGTGACCAAAAAATACGAGCGCGGCGACGAACGTCTAATCGAAGGAGAGCTGGAGGTGGTGAATCAGAAGGGCGAGGTGGCGATAAAGAGTTCCTTCCGCGCGTTGGCGAGCTAAGCAGCGCTGAAGAATCACGAACATCGGGACGAGCACACATTTTTGTCAAACCTGACACGCCCGAGACGCGTCGCTGTGCGAGAGAATCGCGGCGCGATGCCCTGTGACTATGCTCACCGCTAAGATGAACCCATAATTGGCCCAACACCCGCATCAAGGGGAGAAACGCAACTGCGTTACGTAATAATTCACGGGCATTTCTATCAGCCGCCGCGCGAAAGTCCCTGGACCGGCCTCATCAGCCCGGAAGCCGGTGCCGCGCCTTTCGCCAATTGGAACGAACGGATCATGAGCGAGTGCTACGCCGCCAACGGCCACGCTCATACGATGGACGGGCGCGTGGTGCACATCCGCAATAATTACGAAATGCTGAGCGCGGATTTCGGCCCCACCTTGATGAACTGGATGGCGCGCCACGGCGCGGCCGCGTATCGCAGTATCCGGCGCGGCGACGCGCTCAGCGTGGAGCAGCATCGCGGGCACGGCAACGCGATCGCGCAGTCCTACAACCATTCGATCCTGCCGTTGCTGTCGGCGCGCGATAAGGAAATTCAAATCGCGTGGGGGATCGAGGATTTTAAGTTTCGCTTCGGCCGGCGTCCCGAGGGTATCTGGCTGCCTGAGTGCGCGGTCGACGAAGCCACGCTCGCGGCGGTGGCAGAAGCCGGCCTCGCATACACGATCCTTTCGCCATCGCAGGGAGAATTCAGGCCGACGCCAGGACAGCACGACAGCGGCGGCGCGGGACCGTTTATGTGGCGTCGCGGCGATCTGAAGGTCGCGGTGTTTCGCTTCGATCACGATCTGGCCGGCCAGATTTCGTTCGGCGACGTTTTGCGCGACGGCGCTTGGCTGGCGGACATGCTCGTGGATCGAGCGCTCAAGCTTCCGCAGGAAGCGGCGCTGCTGGTTGCCACCGACGGCGAGACGTTTGGCCATCATCGCAAAAGCGGGGCGGCGGAACTGGCGCGCGCGCTGGAGCGGCTCGAGCAGCGCGACGACCTGATGGTGGTCAACTGTGGTGAATATCTCGCGATGGAGCCGGCGACCGGCACGTTCGAAGTCCGCTATCCGAGCTCGTGGAGCTGCTTCCACGGGGTCGAGCGATGGCGCTCCGATTGCGGATGCAAATTCAATCAGGGCACCAGCCAGGAATGGCGCGCGCCGCTGCGCGAGGCGATGGATTTCGTCAATAACCACGTCGAACAGGTCTACGATCGTTTCGCGCCGCAACTGGTCGCTGATCCTGCCGCGGCGCTGAAGGAATCAATCAGGCTGGCGATCGACGTCAATCCCGCGGTGCGCGAAGAATTTTTCCATCGCCACAAGGTTACTGGCGAGACGAGCCAAGTGCAGTTGTTGCGCTTGTTCGAGATGGAGCGTGCGGCGCAGACCACGCTGACCAGTTGCGCCTGGTTTTTCGACGATTTCGGCGGACCGGAAGGGCGAATTGCGCTACGATGGGCGGCACGAGCGGTCGAGCTTGCGGCCGAGCTGGCCCCGAGCGTCGAGAGCGAGCTGCTCGAGCGTCTGCGGCGGATTCATTCGAATCGCCGCGAAGTTGGCGACGCCGCGACACTCTACCTGAGCGTCAAGACGCGCGAAGCGCGCGGGAGGGTTTAGCAGTATGGCAGAAGATCCGCCGACCGATATTCTCTCCGTCCTTCAGGAAAATCGCCGATTCGATCCACCTGTCGCCTTCAGCCGCGCAGCCGCGGTCAAGAGTATCGCCGAGTACGAAGCGCTGTATCGGCGTGCCGACCAGGATCCGGAAGGATTCTGGGGCGAGTGCGCGCGCGATCTCACGTGGTTCAAGCCGTTTGGCAAAGTGCTGGAGTGGAACTTCCCGTTCGCCAAGTGGTTCGTGGGCGGCGAACTCAACGCCTCGTTCAACTGCCTCGATCGTCATCTAAACACCGCCAGGCGCAATAAGGTCGCGCTGATCTGGGAAGGCGAGCCGGGCGATACGCGCGTGTTGACCTACCAGATGCTGGCGAGCGAGGTCGGCCGATGCGCCAACGGGCTCAAGAAGCTCGGCGTCAAGCCGGGCGACCGCGTCGCGATCTACATGCCGATGGTGCCCGAGGCGGCGATCGCGATGCTGGCGTGCGCGCGCATCGGCGCGACTCATTCGGTGGTGTTCGGCGGTTTTGCTGCTGACGCGTTGCGCGATCGGATCAACGACGCCGAAGCGAAGATTTGTATCACTGCCGACGGTGGATGGCGCAGGGGACAAATCGTCGAGCTCAAGCACAACGTCGACGCGGCGCTCGCGCAAACGCCGTCCATCGAAAAATGTGTCGTGCTGCGGCGCACCGGGAATCCGGTCGAGATGCGTGCCGGGCGCGATATCTGGTGGAACGACGCGTTCTCATCCGAAAGCGCCGATTGCGAACCGGTCGCACTCGATTCCGAGCATCCGCTGTTCACGCTCTACACTTCCGGCACTACCGGCAAGCCGAAGGGCGTGGTCCATTCGACCGCCGGGTATCTGCTGCACGTCCTGATGACGATGAAGTGGGTGTTCGATATCAAGGACGAAGATATCTACTGGTGCACCGCCGATATCGGATGGGTCACCGGTCATAGCTACGCGATTTACGGGCCGCTGGCGGCTGGCGCCACGGTGTTGATGTATGAAGGCGCGCCGAATTTTCCCGAGAATGATCGCTTCTGGGAAATTATCGAAAAATACCGCGTCAACATTTTCTACACCGCGCCAACCGCGATTCGCACTTTCGTCAAATGGGGCGATTCGTGGGTGAAGAAACATGACCTCTCGAGCCTGCGATTGCTCGGCACGGTCGGCGAGCCGATCAATCCGGAAGCATGGATTTGGTATCACAAGGTGATCGGCGGCGAACGCTGCCCGATTATCGATACCTGGTGGCAGACCGAAACCGGCGGCATCATGATCAGCCCGATGCCGGGTGCGACGCCGACCAAGCCCGGCTCGGCGACACGGCCGCTGCCGGGAATCGCCGCCGAGGTGGTGACGCGCGACGGACATCCCTCAGGAAAAAATCAGGGCGGGCTGTTGGTGATAAAGAAACCGTGGCCCGGGATGCTGCGCACAATTTTCCGCGATCCCGAGCGCTATCGGCAGCAGTATTTCAGCCAGATTCCAAACGTTTATTTTACCGGCGACGGGGCACGCGAGGACGACGACGGATATTTCTGGATCATGGGCAGAGTCGACGACGTTATCAACGTCGCCGGCCATCGCCTGGGCACGATGGAAGTCGAAAGCGCGCTAGTGTCTCATCCGGCGGTCGCCGAGGCGGCGGTAGTCGGACGTCCCGACGATCTGAAAGGGCAGGCTATCGTCGCGTTCGTGACGCTCGAGGGCGGACGCTTGGGCGACGAGCAGTTGCGCGAATCGCTGCGCAAACACGTGGTGCAGGAAATCGGCGGTCTCGCGCGTCCCGAAGAGCTGCGCTTCACCGACGCGCTGCCCAAGACTCGAAGCGGGAAAATTATGCGCCGCCTGCTGCGCAAAATCGCCGCGCACGATCCCAGCCTGGGTGACGTTACCACGCTCGAAGACCTGTCGGTGCTATCCAAGCTGCGCGAAGACGACGAGTAGAGGCGGGGCGCCCTGAGGCATCTCTTTTCCTGCTCCCTCTCCCGGATCAGGGAGAGGGTCGAGAAGTTCTCCCGTCCGAACGGTGCGTTGATTACTCCCGCCTGTGGAGTGCGCGCCGGTATCCAGCTTGAAGGTGCGGCGCCTTCGGTGATAGCCTCCAAATCAGTGGGCCCATGCCCACTTTTTTGTTCACTTTACATACAGCCCGGAGGTTCAAGACCCGACCTTCATCAGGCGAGGCGAACAATCGATGGCACAGGCGGCGGTGGTGTTGGAGCTTAATCCGGTGGCCAGGCGAGTCATGGAGTTGCTGACGCCGCATCTTGATAAACAGGGCTTCGAGCTGGTTTCGGTCGAGTATAAAAAGGGCACGGGCAGGTCGATGCTGCGCCTGTTTGCGGATCGACCCGGAGGGGGAATAAATCTCGACGAGTTGGCGACGATTAGTCGCACGGTGGGAGATCTGTTGGACGTCTACGATCCGGTTGAAGGGCGCTATACATTGGAGGTCTCTTCACCAGGAATCAACCGTCCGCTGCTGAAGCTGAGTCATTTCGAGGAATTTCGCGGGCGGCGAGTGAGATTGCGTACGTACGCGGCGCGGGACGGGCAAAAGGCTTTTGTCGGAATTTTGACGACGGTAAATCCGGGCGGAATCGAACTTGACGATGAGATAAGCAGACGGCGCCAGGCGTTTGCGTTCAATGAGATAAAAGAGGCGAATTACGAGCACGAATTCAAATAGAGCGCCGACGGAAGTGAGAGTTGCGGCGATTTCCAGGTGGGTTAGCGCCAGCACGATCTATGTCTCTGCGACCACGGGGCTGGTTGGGAGGGGCGCGGACAGCGCATGTCCGATCGCGGGGCGACGCCCGGGGAGGCAACAATGCAAGTCGATCTGAATCGCGTAATCGAACAGGTGTGCAAGGAGAAAGGGATCGACAAGGGGATTGTTGTCAACGCGGTCGAGGAAATGATGCACTCGGCCGCCAAGCGAACCTTCGGCGCCGATCACAAAATCGAGTCGCGCTTCAATCCGGACCTGGGCGAGATCGAGCTGTTCGAAATCAAGACCGTGGTCGAGCAGATAACCACTCCGCTGACTGAAGTCACGCTGGCGGAAGCGCGCGCGAAATACGATCCGGACGCGCAGGTGGGAGACGAAATTCTGATTCGGCTCGACACCGCTACCATGGGACGGATCGCGGCACAGGCGGCGAAACAGAACCTGATTCAACATATCCGCGACGCCGAACGCAAGCAGATCTACAGCGAGTTCAAGGACCGCAAGAACGAAGTGGTGTCGGGAATCGTGCAGCGCTTCGAGCGCAAGAACATGATCGTCAACCTTGGACGCACCGAGGCGATCCTGCCCGAGAAAGAACAGATTCCGCACGAGCGCTATCGCCAGGGCGATCGCATCCGCGCGCTGATCCTGGACGTCGATCTGTCGGAGAAGGGTCTCGCGATAATTCTGTCGCGCACCTCGAACGACTTCCTGCGCAAACTGTTCGAGCAGGAGGTCCCGGAAATCTACGAAGGTATCGTCGAGATTCGCCAATGCGCGCGTGAACCCGGTGGTCGCGCGAAGGTCGCAGTCTATTCCAATGATTCTGATGTCGATCCGGTGGGCGCGTGCGTGGGAATGAAGGGCACCCGCGTGCAATCGGTAGTGCAGGAACTGCGCGGCGAGAAGATAGACATTATCCCGTGGACCGAGGATCAGGCCGAACTGGTGTGCCGCGCGCTCGCTCCGGCCAAGGTATCAAAAGTCATAATCGACGAAGACGAACATGCGATGGAAGTGATCGTGCCGGACGATCAGCTTTCGCTCGCAATCGGCAAGCGCGGGCAAAACGTCCGTTTGGCCCATCGCCTTACCGGATGGAAGCTCGACGTGCGCAGCGAGGCCGAAGCGGAAGAGGAAGCGCGCGCGGCGCGTGCTTCGCTGAACGCGATTCCCGGAGTGGGAGATATCAACGCCGAACTGCTCTATCAGTGGGGCTTCCGCTCAGCCGAACAATTGGCGGAAGCGGACGAGCATGCTTTTGACGTTGAGGGTATCAGCCCCGAACGCGCCGGGCAGGTTATCGCGGCAGCGCGCGGGCACGTGGCCAACAAGCAAAAATTGCAGGAAGAAGCCGCGCTCAAGCAGGCGCAGGCTGCGGCTTTGGCGATTGAGAGCGCCGAAGCGCAGCAGGATGCGACCGCCGCAGATCAGGACGGCGAAGCCGTCGAAGGTGATGCCGAGGTCAAGTCATAGGCCGATTCGGACCTGCCTGGGATGTCGCGAGGCTGACGAAAAGTCGCTGATGGTGCGTGTGGCCGCGGCCGGCGCGGCGATCGAACTCGATCCGCAGGGCCGGCTTGGCGGGCGTGGTGGATACCTCCATCGGCGGCCCGAGTGCCTCGAGCGCTTCGTCAAGGCCAAGGTAAGGGAATTCCGCTCGCTGCGTCGCAGTATCGATCGCCAGGCGCGGATCGGGCTGGCTGAGGGAATAGGGCGTCTAGCTATAAACGCTACGCGTGATTACAATAAGTGGGATGGCTCGTAAGCGGATCAAGACACTTGCGCACGAATGGAAAGTCCCGGTTGAGGACGTGCTCGCGATCTGCGATCGGCTGAAACTGGCACACGCGCATTCGGATTCAAGCCTGCTTGGGCAAGACGAAGCCGATCAGGTGAAAGCGCAAATCGATCAGCAGGCTAATCGCGCCGCGATCCTGCGCCGCGAAACCGTGCTCGAAACCACTGCCGGCAAGGTAGTCGAGAAGCGGCTCAACGCTACCGTGATGCGCCGCCGTCACGCCGAGCCGGAACCTGGTCAGGCGATGGAACGGGCGGCGCAGGCTGGTGAGCCATTTCACTTTCAAGCCGAAGGCGGCACCGAAGAAAGTTTCGTCGCGCCCTTTCTCGAAGAACCTCTGCCCGCGGCCGAACCGGAAATGCCGCTGGCGCTCGACGTCGACATGCCGAGCGTCAACGGTGAAGCCGCTGCCTATCCCGAAGAAGCTCAACCGATCGAAGCTGGAGCCGAAGTCCAGACCGAGGATATCGAGGCAACATCGCCGGAGCCTGTGTCCGGCGCAGAGTCTGTTCAGCCGGAGGAAAAAATCGCTGCTACGCCGCCCGCTGCTGAAGCGGAGAATCGTTCCAGTTCTGCCCCAGTTCAACCCCAAGCCGCGTATCCGGCGCCGAGCAAATCAATGCCACCGCCGCTTTCGCGGCCGCGAGTTGAGGTTGCTCAGCCCGCCGGGGTTCGGCCTGCTCCAGGGCAAGGCCCGGGTCGCGTAATAAGTCTGACTTCGCCCGGCCACGCCTCGGCTCCGCGTATCGAAGAAACGACGCAAGGCCCGAAGGTGCTGGGCAAGATCGATTTGCGCAAGCCACCGGCCCGGCCGGCGGCTCCGCCTCCCGTGCGGCCCGCTCCGCCTGGTCGTCCCACTCCGCCGCCGCGCTTCGCCCGCCCAGGCATCGGACCTGCGCCCGCCGCCATCCCGCCGGCAATGCCGCCTGCGGAATCGCTCAAACCTGGCGCGCGGCCGATCAAGAAGAAGCGGGTCGTCAAAAAAGATGGGGTCGATCTACTCGCCGAGCGCGAAATGCGCGGCGCGCGTTTCCCCAAAAAGCGGCGCGCGCTACCCGGCAAGGAGCAGCGCAAGACCGAAATCACCACGCCCAAGGCTTCCAAGCGTGTGGTGAGAATCTCCGAGGGTGTTACCGTCGGCGATCTCGCGCGCAACATGGGCGTCAAGGCGGGCGAGCTTATCCGCAAGCTGATGACCATGGGCGTGATGTCGACCATGAATCAGGTGCTCGATCCCGACACCGCCGCTCTGATTGCCGGCGAGTTCGGTTACAACGTCGAGAACGTCGCTTTCAACGTCGAATCCGTGATCGAAGAGGCCGCCGAGGAGCAGGGCGGAGAGCCTACGCCGCGTCCGCCGGTGGTCACCGTGATGGGCCATGTCGACCACGGTAAGACCTCATTGCTCGACGCTATCCGCCATACCGAGGTCACGGCCGACGAATACGGCGGGATCACTCAGCATATCGGCGCGTACAGCGTGTCGCTGCACGGCCGCAGTATCACGTTCGTCGACACACCCGGTCATGAGGCGTTCACCTCGATGCGTGCGCGCGGCGCGAAAGTTACCGATATCGTGGTGCTGGTGGTCGCGGCGGACGAAGGTATCATGCCGCAGACTATCGAGGCGCTGAATCACGCGCGTGCGGCCGGGGTTCCGATTATCGTGGCGATCAACAAGATCGATCGGCCCGAAGCGAACGTTGATCGCATCAAGCAGCAACTGTCGGAGCAGGGACTGATTCCGGAAGACTACGGCGGCCAGACTATCACCGTGCCGGTATCAGCGCGCACCGGCGAGGGCGTTGACCGCCTGCTCGAGATGATCCTGCTGCAAGCCGACGTGCTCGAGCTCAAGGCCAATGTCGACCGCCCCGCGCGCGGCACTGTGATCGAATCGCAACTCGACCGCGGCCGCGGCCCGGTGGCTACGGTGTTGATCCAGGAAGGCACGCTGCATCAGGGCGAACCCTTCGTATGTGGCGTCTACTATGGACGCGTGCGCGCGATGCTCGACCATCGCGGACAGAAGCTGAACGAAGCCGGCCCGGCGACTCCGGTCGAAATTTTTGGCCTCTCGGGCGTGCCCGA
>DATJOQ010000094.1:0-9393 GCA_035506935.1 Binataceae bacterium (SeqCode)
CGTGAGCGCGGGAACCAGGGTTTTGGCGGCGGGCTCGAGGTCGATCGCGGTCAGGCCGGTGGCGACGGTGATCGCCTTCATCAATTCGGTGCCGGTGATGCCGTTATTGAGGGCCTTGGCGAGGTCCTCGAAAATTGAACGATTCAAGTTGAGGCTCATCGAGTGAAATTCTCCTTGATGCGACAGTTGAGAGATCCGGCGAGCAGCGTCGCGTTTCAACGCGTCTGTTGGATCTTCAGTCGGTGCGCCATACGCGCGCCGACCGGATCAGATCAGAGCACGGGTTGAGCAAAACTGTTCGAGAGCCGGATGATTTCGACGCCGATTTCGGACAGGCGCTTCTGCACCGCGGGGTCGTCGCCTCGTTTGCGAAGCTCCGCGGCCTGACTCTGCAGATCGGCTATCCGAATTCGAACTTCGTCGCCGGCGCTTGCCGCCATCGCGACGGGGGTTGCTTTCTCGACCGCGCGCAGCGGTTGAGGACGCGAATTATCGGGCAGCGCTTCGAGCCGTCCGATGCGTTCGGCCAACGCGGACAGCACCTTTGCGCTGCCCTCGGATTTACGAATCGAAGTGGCAGAAGCTTCGGCAACCTTGCGAACCTGCTCGGCGACCGAACCGAGCGCGCTGGTCGCGTAGTGGAGATTATCGAGCAGCTTGTCCAATTCGACAGCCGAATCGGTGGCGTTACCAAAGCCGCCGGTGATCGCGGTCTCGCCCGGGGCCGCCGACGAGTCACCGTCGAGTGCGTCCAGGTTGCATTTGAGCGCGCGATCTTGCGCGCATCCGGAATCCGCGCACATCCCGATCAGGATGTCGCGCGCCTGATGGAGCCGCGCGCGATTGGCCGCGCTTAGCATCGCGCCGCGCTTTTCAAACTCGGAGCGGCTGAGCCATCCGAGGAGACGATCGTCATTGCCGAGCAAACGAATAGAGGCCGCGTTGCCCGGCCAGATAAAGCCGCGATCATGGAGCGCTTTGGCGAGGGCCTGCGTGCGTGACGCGATGCGCATCGCATGCTCGATTCCGATCGCGCGCTCGCGCCATCGGCTGAGTCCGACGCGCTTGGCGAATTCGGGTTCCGTAATCATGCGCGACAGCGCGGCCTTGAACTCGTCGCCGACCGCAAGGAGCGCGGCCTTTTTGTTCTCGATGCCCGGAGCGCGCAGGATGTTAGCGGCGGTCAGAACCATCAGGTCGCAAATTTCGCCGAGCGAGGTGTCGTCGCCGCGGCTCCTCATTGCAGCGGATAAGGAGGTGGTGTCGGCTGGCAGAGTTGCGTCGGCGGCGAGCGGCATCGCGTCGCTTGGGACGTATTTGCGGATTTCACCGGGCGAGAAGGCGAGGGGAAGATCTTCGATCGATATGGCGTCGCCGAGGAGGCCTGCGCTTCCGGCGTATTCAGAAGGGCTGCCGGCGATAAAATTGCCTGACGGATAATGGCTGACTGCGTCGTCGGCGATGAAGCTGAAGTCGGGATCGATGTTCGCGCTCCGAGCAGATTTGGCGGTCGGATTAGGCAGCGCCGCTTCGGTGTGGATGCCGAATTTTTTCGCGGCTTCGAGAATCGCGGGCAGAGCTTCGGTACCAAATCTGGATTGGTTGACGCGCGCCAGGGCGTCGCGCACGTGGGCGGCGTCGTGGATTGGAAAGTGACGGAGGCTGCGCGGTACGGTTTTGCCGGTTGAGTCCTTGCTGCCGCCGGGTTCGATGTAAGCGAAGTCGGAATCGGGCAAGGCGTTGAGTTCCTCGCTAGTCATCAAAGATTTCTCCTGCGCAAAATTTTGATTGGTCAGTCGCAGCGATTTGGGCGAGAGGCTGCGTTTGACCAGCTCGATGCGCTCCACGGTTGCGATATCGCACGCCGGCCGATCGACCAAGCTGATTTCGCTGAGGCGGAATTTTTTCAGACGGTAGACAGTTTTTCGCATTGCGTGTGCTCGTTGGCGCGGACAGATAACGGCCGCTGAGAGATTCGCGGTTAGAGCTCGACGGTTTCGGCGACTTTCTCGATACAATAGCCGCCGATGGAAAAACCCTTCAGCACGCCGGTTTCGATCAGGCGAATCGCGCGCTGATCGACGATGTGCGCGCCGAGATAGAGCGCGTCGCGGCCGGTTTCAGGATGCGTCCGAATCTCGACCAGCGGCGCGACGCCGACCGGATCGGGCTGATGCATCAGTCGGATGTTGCGCCAGGCCTTCCATTCCTCGACCGCTTCGCGAAGCGCGGCGGAATCGACGATTTCGTTCTGGTCGTCGACATAATCGGCGGCCGAGGCCCATCCGTAGACCATCAGACCCTTGTCGGTGCGCGCGGTTTTGATGATGGGGCAGTAGAGAGCCATGGTGTCGTCGCTGCTATCGGAGCTTTTAAGCAGTTGAAGGGGCGCAGTGTCGGGTACGATCGCACTCGACACGCTATCATCGGCGAGCGAGTCAGCGCTTGCGAGAATCAGATCGCTAATACTTGGTTGCATATTGCTAAACGATTGGTTGGTTGCGGCCAGCGACGGCGCGCCATTCGCGTTGGCGATCGGCGCGCGGAACTTTTCGCTCGCGTCCGTCGCGGCCCATTTCCCAGAATGCGGTCGTATCGAGCAGGAAGCCCGAACCGCCCGAAACCAGCCTAGTCACTTTTGCGCGGCAGAGGGGACATGCGGAGCGCGCGGGTTCGGCGATCGAATGGTTGATCTCAAACGTGCCGCATCGCGGACATCGATACTCGTAAGTCGGCATAGTGTCAGCTTAAGCAGTGGCGTGATGATGTCGCATCCGATGGTCGAGCAAACTCATTGCCTGATTCGCTAGTGAGCTTGCCGCGCCGAGCGAGAAGTCGCTGGCGCGCGCGGCAGCGTCGCGCAGCTCGATCAGAGTGAAATCGCGCTCGTGGGCGATATCGATCAAGCGGTTAAGGCGCGCGCGAGCGAGCCGCGCAGCATTGTTGACCACTCGATCGGCGGTGGCTGCATAAAGGTCATCGCTTGGTGTCGATAGAGGAGGGTGAGCGCCGGGCCGCATGGATTGCGATGGCGAGCCTGGGTGGGCAGGCTCGCTGGGGAACCCGGCGCTCGAGGAGGACCGCGTCGCGAGCGTGTCGGCGAGTTGTTCGGCCAGCTCATAGAGCGGCAGGAAATCGTCGTCGTCAAAGTATTCGCGCGCCGCGCGCTCGAGATCGCGCGGATGAGGGGCGCGATCGTGGAGCCATGCGAGACGGCGCGCGCCGCCGAAGCCTGCTTTCGAGACGCCGGAACGCAACACCACGAGCTCGGCGATCTCGCGCCGCGCGCGATTAAGTCCGTGCGAGAGCGCTGTGGTGAAGGCGTCAGCGGACAGGGAATCGCGCAAGGCGATCACGCAGGCGACGGGGTGAGCTTCCATCTCGGAAGCGAACAGCGCGCCGATATCGTCAGGATCGGTGATTTGCTTCAGCGCAATTTCGAGTCGATTGCGGCGCTCGGGCGCGATCGCGGCTGATTCGAAGCTCAAGTCAGAGGCGTGATCGAGCCCGGGCGATGCGCTGCGGCGCCTGACGAGCGCGCGACGCGCTTTGCGCATCCACTTACCCAGGTCGGCGCGCTCGGCATCGCTCAGAGCGACGGTGGCGAGGGCGGGATCGGTCTCATGTTCGAGGCGCTGTTCGCCGGGAAATAGCTGATCGAGGGGGATCGCTCCCTGGCCCGGCACGGTGATGAAGCGGCCGACCCCGATCGGTTCCATGCCGAGCTTGACCAGGACGTCGTCGACCGAGAGCACGCCGGCTTTGAGGTAGGCGATGTTCTTTTGCAGTTCGAGCTGCTCGTCGTCGGGCTTGTCGCTGATGAAAGCGAAGCGCAGGTGCGGCATGTTGAGGCCGTCGGGAGCGATCAGAATTTCGTCCATCAGGTGCTCGACGAATTCCTTGAGAGGATCGAAGCCGGAGACCGAGGTGGCGTCGTCAACTGCTTCGGCGGTGGCGCGATTGTAGGTGCGGATGAACTGGGTCGGCGGCAGGCCGAAAGCGGCACAGACGGTGCGCGCGAGATATTCGTCGTAGGTGGTGTTGAAGGTGGTGCCGGAGTCGATCCACGGTTTGAAGTTGAAGCCGGAGGGCACCATCTTGATGCGCGAGCGGGCGGCGAAATCGCCGGCGAGCAGACCGTTGAAGATCTCCTCGAACTCGCGAATCATCGCGGTGGTCCATTCCTTGGGGACTTCGCCGAAACCGGCGGGCGCGTTGCCTTCCTTGTAATGATTGAGCGCGGTTATCTGGCGCGCTAGCGCGATCGTCACGCTGACGATGGTTTGCTCGACCGGCGAGAAGCCGTAGTTGACGAAGCTCCTGGGGTTATAGGGGCGGTAGAGAATTTCGGTGGCCATGAAATCGCACCACGGAAATCCGTAGGCGAATTGCTGATAGCAGGGCCAAGGCGGAGCGGGCGGGCGGCCGTAGTCGTCGATCAGCGGCTTGATGGTCGAGCCGTCGACCAGTTCGAGCGCGAGCAGGCGACCGAGGCGATCGCGGCGCTTGTAGATCGTAAGCGCGTCGATCACGAGCGCCTCTTCGAGCGCGACGTTGAGCCAGGAGCTGAAGGACATGCGGCCGTCGGGATGAGAGAAGAAAGCGAGCGCGCGTTCGATATCGGCGCTGAAGTCGGATCCTTTGGTGCGCAGCGGTTCGCGCACAACCACGTCCCATTTGAGCCCGCGCAACTGCTGCTTGCGGGTTTCGATGCAAATCCTGAGAACGTCGTAGGTGGCGGCGAAGTTGCGGAGTTGCTGGAAGGTGGTGAGGCCGGGCAGCGATCGTGGCGCTGAGGCGATATTGATGCCGGGAGGATACTGCCAGCGGCGAGGCTCGGTGCCGAGCGGTTCGCGCGGCTCGATCGGGCGGCCGGGGCCGAGCGGCTGCATCTCGCTGCTGGCGGCTTGAATCCTGCCGGCTTCGGCGGCCAGCGAGCGCGTGCCGACGGCGCGTCCGAGGAGCGAACCCAGCGCACTGCTGATTTTTCTGAGCCCACTCATCATGCGGCCCATCCTTGCATCGCGGCGCTGAAAAATTCCCTGCGGCCGGTGACTTCGAAGCTGCTCAGGCGAATCAGATGGCGGCGGGCGCGGCGAAAATCGACGCCTAACACCTGGCAACAGTTGCGAAACGAAAAAGGATAATCGGCGTCATCGGTGATCCATCGGAGCGCGGAGTGATGGCTCTGCAGGGCTCTCACGGAATCGTTGCCGATGCGGTTGCCGTCGCGGCGGGATTGATTGCTGTCGGCGATGTCCTGTGCGGCTTGAAGCATGACCGCGCGATAAAGTTTGAGCTCGCTCTCGTACATTTGCGTGCTCCCATGAAAATGATCGCGAACGTCAACTGTAAAACGGCGAAGTCCGACGCTTTAGATCGATCGAGTCGCGGACAGCTAGTCGGATTTATCGGCAGATTGTTCCCTGGCTGCCGCTTTCAGGTACTCGAAAATTCCGGCCTGGGCGACCAGGCTAGGACGCTCAATCGCGCACAGCGCGAGGCATCGCGCCATCACGGTGTCGTCGTGAGCGCCTTCGGGGGCTCCGTAGGCGAGCAATCCGCTGGAGCCCTGCGGCCGACCTTCGAACAACTCCAATTCGCCGCGAGCGATGTCTGCTTCGTGACCTTCGCACTGGAAGGCAACCGATTCGCGCTCGAGCGCGGCTATCATCCGGCTCACGATCTCGTTCTTACTGCTGTGGCTGAAGATGAACGGAATCCCGGGGATGCCTTTTTTGCGCGCGTCCTCGCCGACGAAATCACCGCCCATCGAGGTGCCGTCGAAGATCACAGGTGCGTCGAAGTAGCGTTCGCTCAGTGTTTTGACGCGATCGAGCTGGGCGTCGAAGCTTGCGTTGGTGAGCCGCTCGAGCAAGACCTCGCGATGCGGCAGTTGATCGCGCTCGAATATCGACAGCGCCGAATAATCGAGCTTGCGCGCCGGATCCCATCCGATGACGTACTGATGGCCGTCTTCGGGCGGCTGAACGCCGCGCACGGTGCAGGCGCGCTCGATATGCGTGAAGACCTGTCCTTCACCTTCCTGCGCCTCGCCCAGATAGAGTTCGCGGAACATCCGCTCGGGCAGAATGCGGCGCGCGTCCTCGATTTCCTCGGGCGGGATGTAAGGGTTATCGGCCGAGCACAGATGATGGTAGCCGTACTCGCCGCCGTCGGCTTTGGCGCGCTGGCAGAGCTTGTAAAACCAGTTGCGAGTGCCGCGCGGGTTGCCGATTATTTTGACACGCCCGCGAGTCATCGTGAGCGTCGAGCGCACGGCGATGAACGCCTGTTCGCTCAGGCGCGAGGCCTCGTCGACCACGGCGCCGGAGACTCCCGAGCCGTAGAGCAGGTTCGGCTCGGCGGCGGTGCGGAACTGGATCAGAGTTCCGTTGAACAGCTCGATCTCGGGACAAGCGCCGCCGCGGCGGACTTTGCAATGGAGCGGCGGTTCGAGCAGCCGCGCGAGCGGACCACCGCGCCGCGCGTTCGCGTCGGCGTTCATGCGATCGCCATGAGTAATCAGCTCGAAGGCGATCATCGCCTGGCCATACGACGGGGCGACCCACCACCAGATGGTTTCGGGTTCTTCCCAGGCGCGGGCGACGAGCCAGGTGGCGCAGGCGAGGGTTTTGCCGCTCTTGGTGCCGGCCTCGCACAGCGTGTAGCGGGCGGGGTCGCCTACGAAGTCGCGCTGCTTGTCGTAAAGTTGCGGAAAGTTGGGGCCGCGAGCGAGCGCCTCGCGCAGCTCACGAATTTTTTTGCCGCTACCGCGTGGGCGCGCGCCCGATGCAGGATTGCTGGTTGCGCGTGAGGATTTGCTCCGGGTTGGTCGTGATTGCATCCGCCCCTGACATTGAAGCTATCTCCCCGATTCGCGAGTCGCCGTCCGCGACTTTCCGATAATGCATGTTTTATACTCGTAGTAGCACGCGTATATCAATTAGCCATCATTGCCCACGGTGGCCCCAGGTGACCCATCGCGGCGCTTTTTGACCGGGCGAAATATTTTCAAATGAAGTCGAGGAAGCGCCCTTATTCAATGCCTTTCAGAAGATGGGTCTTCCACGCCTGGGATCGCGTCGCATCCGGAGAGCAACGCGCGCTCGAATTCGCGATCGGCGGAAATCTCCCAGTGGAGCTGGTTTTTTCCGAAGAAATCGCGCAGCGCGCTGATTGGTATGCGATGCTGAGCGCGCGGCGACGACTGCACGGCGCGGATTTTTCCTTGCCGGCAGAGCCGGCGAATCTGCTTGGTGCTGTAGCCGAGCAATCCGGCGACCTGCTTAACCGTGAGGCAGCGCTCGATGCCGCGGATGCGAACGGTCGACGACGACCTCACGGCGGCGTCGTGGCGCGTTGCGCGCGGCGCGGCTGGGCGCATGCTGGGGCGCGCCACGGCCCAGATCGATTGAAGATGCTTCTGATTTTGCCTCGGAACGGAAGAATTCATCGGGAACTCCTTGTTGCGAACCAGGCGACGTGGTTGACGCGGGCGTTTTCCCGGCAGGATAGGAGGCGGGCTGCAGGGCCGGGATCAACTGCTTGGCCGCGAATCGGTTCTCGAGCATACGAATGGTGTGGCGATGCAATCGGCCGACGCCCTGGATAGTCCAGCGGACGCGCGGAAAAATTTCGCGGCCGAGGTCACAGGCGCGGCTGACGCTCGGAGCCGGATCGCCAAAACGGTTCGGCCGATAGAGCTCGCGCAGCAACCATCGCTGCAGCTCGTTGAGGTCCTTCAAACAGGATGCGACGGTCAGGTAGTCGAGCATCAGGTCGTCGCGCGCGCTGTGGCCGGTTGCGGGAATGCGGCCCTCGAGAAAGAGGCGGTTTGACGCTTTAGCCGAGAGAACCTCCCCGGCGCGGAAGTAAAAACGCAAAGCCGCGCTGGCGGATCTGAAGCGCGGCGATCTGTCTTCTACCATAGCCCCCCCTTGAGCGACGGTGAGATTGATTAGTTAACGTCTTGAAACTGACGCTGCGGCAAGCAGTCTAACGATTTTGGTTAAAGCGATCGGCGGTCCGCGATGGAGTGAAAAAATGCCGGAGACAAAACGGCGACTACACATAAAAACCTATTGTTTACTACACAAATCGAACGACCCTTGTCAACTAGTAGACAGCGATTAATAACTGAAAGTAGCGATCCAAGCCCACTCTATTGCGGGCGCTGATTGAAGCGGTTCATGGCCGGTTCCAATCCGTCGGCGACGATCGCCTCGATAGCAGGGGCGGCGCGTTCGATAGCCTGTCGCAGGACTTCCATCTCGTCGCCGCGCATATGCGCCAGTACGTGGTCGGCGGCATGCGAGCTTTCGTCGGGACGGCCGATGCCGACCCGCACGCGGATGAACTCGGGGGTGCCGAGCGATTGCGCGATCGAGCGGACACCGCGGTTGCCGGCGTCGCCGCCGCCGCGTTTGATGCGCAGGCGGCCGGCGGCCAGATCCATATCGTCGTGAACCACGATCAATCGTTCGGGTGGGATTTTGAAGTATTGGATCAGTGGCGCGACGCTTTCGCCGCTTAAGTTGTAGAAGGTCTGGGGCTGAACCAGAATCACCGGGGCGTCACCGAGGGTCGCTTCGCGGTAGAAGGCCTTGAACTTGCGGGTGGTATTGGGATTGCCGTGGCGCTCTGCGAGATAGTCGAGCACCATGAAGCCGACATTGTGGCGCGAGTGGTGGTAACGATCGCCCGGGTTACCGAGTCCGGCGATGACCCATCGGGGAGAATCGCGGGGGCCGCGGGTCGATTCGTCGCGGGGCTCGGGAGTTCTGCGAAATCCGCCGAACAGTTGACGCAAGCGGCCCATCAGAGACTGGTCTGATCACCGCTTGCTCTTCGCGCGGTGATTGTTCGAAGGGTGCCCTGGTGAAGCGATCAGCGGTTCGAGTTCCTTGAACAGGGCCTTCATCTCGGTCGCAGTGCCGATAGAGATTCGCAGAGCGTCGCGCAGATCGGGCGTGGCGAAGTGGCGCACCAGGATTCCGCGTTGCCTCAGCGCGGCGGCCAATAGTCCGAGGTCGCGGCCGGGCATGCGCGCCATCACAAAATTCGACGAGGACGGCAGCACCTCGAAGCCAAGCTTCGTGAGCGTGCGCTCGGTAGAGGCGCGGACCTTACGGACGCGCTCGACGTTGCGGCGCATCCAGGCGACGTCCTGGATCGCGGCGGCGCCGGCGGCCAGCGCGATGCGATTCAGATTGTAGGAGTCCTTAACCTTCGCGAGCGTTTCGATGACCGACGGTTGAGCGAAGCATAATCCCAGACGCATCCCGGCGAGCGAAAACGACTTGGAGAGTGAGCGCAGCACGATCACGTTGGGATGGCGCTTGACCAATCTCAGTGCGTTGTCGTCGGCGAAGTCGACGTAGGCCTCGTCGA
>DATJOQ010000095.1:0-3026 GCA_035506935.1 Binataceae bacterium (SeqCode)
GCTTAGCGAGATGACTCCCACCGAGGAGACTCGCGCCGATTACCGAAGCACGGGTGTCACTACCGGACCGCATCTGATGGCGCATATGCGCGCGCGGCTGAAGGCGCGCGGCGTGCTGAGCGCGGCCGAGCTGATGGACGCGAGCAACGGCTCGATGGTGCGTGTTGCGGGGATGGTAATCGTGCGCCAGCGGCCGGGCACCGCCAAGGGTTTCTTCTTCCTCACGCTCGAGGACGAAACCGGCATCGCCAACGCTATCGTGACACCCGATTTGTTTCAGCGCCATCGCGCGATGCTCCATCGCGCGCAGATCCTGCTGGTCGAAGGCGTGCTGCAGAAGCTCGACGGGGTTGCCAGTATCCGCAGCCGGCGCTTCGCCGAGCTTCGCGTCGATGCCGAGCTGCCGAAATCGCACGACTTCCATTGAAACAGGCGTCCGGTCTCAGTTAGCTCTTAGATATCCGCCACGTTGTCTCGATCAATTTAGAAACCATCGCGAGGCCCGGACTTCGCACAACCGCAGAAGGGAGAACTCCGATGCCGCAAAAATCAAAACCGACACCAATGGACGTGATGTATGACCTGTGGGCGGTTTGGAGATCGCAAACGGTTGTTACCGCTATGGAGCTGGATTTGCCCAGCCAAATCGCCGCCGGAAATCGCACCGCCAAACAGATCGGCGCCGCGATCGACGCCTCGGAAGTTGGAACTGAGCGCCTGCTCGACGCGATGGTCGCGCTGGGCTACCTCAACAAAAAGAACGGCAACTATGGATTGGAGCCGGTGTCGCGAGACTTCCTGGTGCGCGACAAACCGCTCTTCATGGGCGATTTGTTCGAAAGCAATCAGATGCTGCGCGAGGGATGGAACAATCTCGCGGCGATCGTGAAAGCCGGCAAGCCTATGTTCGATCCGGCCGTCGCCGAGCGCGCCAAGGAATTCTTCCCCAAGCTGGTCGCGGGAATCTTTCCCGCGAGCTTCACCGCGGCAACTGCCGCCTGCAAAACGATAGCTTCCGGCGCACGTGGCAAGATCAAATCGATTCTCGACGTCGCCGCCGGTTCAGCGGCCTGGTCGATTCCATTCGCCAAGGCCTTCAAGAGCGCGCGCGTGACGGTGATCGATTTTCCCGAAGTCACGCCGGTCACGCGGCGCTTCGCCGAGCAATGGGGCGTGGCCGATCGCTACGATTATCTCGAAGGCGATATGCATCAGCTCGATTTCGGCACCGATTACGATCTCATTATCCTGGGCCATATCCTGCATATCGAGAGTCCGGCAGGGAGTATCGGCCTGCTGAAAAAATCGTATGAGGCGCTGAAAGACAAAGGCCAGGTTTTGATCGCCGAGATGGTGCCGAATGATACCCGCACCGGTCCGGTTTTCCCGCTCCTGTTCGGACTCAACATGCTGATTCATACTCAAAAGGGCGGCGTCTACACGATGCGCGAGTATCGGGACTGGCTCGGCCAGGCGGGTTTCCGGAAGGTGAAGACCGTCCAGGCGCCGGCACCGTCGCCGCTAATTGTCGCGACCAAATAAAATCAGATCGACGCCTGCCTGTGGAAATCACCGAGCCTGGCCTGGCGGGAGCGGATTGATTGGTCTGTGGCGTTTCGGTATTCCGATAGTCAAAGAAGGGAGGCGATTCCTCCATCGTTGCAGTATTCGTTTTTGGTTGGTGCACGTGGTCCCGCTCGTCGGTGACTGCGACCTCGTCGGCCTAAGCGTGCTGGCGGTATGACTCCTATCCCCGCGGTTCAGATCGCCACTGTAATTGTCCTGCCCCTGCTGATCACGGCGCTTGCGATGCGCCGCTTTCGGGTCAACTGGCTGGTGCTGGGCCTGGGCGTGCTCTTCTATCTCGCTCAAGCGGGGCTGCAAACTTCATTTTTGGCCGCGATTTTGACCTCGCACCGCCTGATGACTTCGCCGGCCGCGCTCGCCGCAACTCTCGCGCTGTTGTTCGGGACGATGGAAGAATGCGGACGTTGGCTCGGTTTTATCGGTACTGGCACGATGCAGCGTTATCGCAATTGGGGCGCCGTCGTGGTTTACGGCTCCGGTCACGGCGCCGCCGCCGCGGCGCGATTGATCTTCCTGAGCGCGATCATCCCAGGGCTCGCGCCATCAAGCGGCGCAAGCTCGCTCTGGATGGCGCTGATGCTGGCGCTTACGCCCGCCACCGAAATTGTCGTGCAGTGCGGGTTGTCGGTTCTGGTAATGCATGCGGTTATCCGCAACCGCGCGCGCTATCTGATCGTCGCGATCGCGGCGCACGTCGCTTTCTACAACGCGCTGTTCGCGGCGCTGCAACGAGATCAGATCGCGGGCGCGATCCTGGTCGAGGGCGCAGCCGCATTTTGCGCCGGGTTGGTCGCATCTTACCTATATTTGATTTGGCCCAAGCAGCGGATTCGTGCGGAGCATCGCTCGCCGCTCGAGAGCGACGAAGCGATCGCGATCCGCGATCTTACTTTCACTTATCCCGGCGACCTCGGCCACGAGCCAGTGCAGGCGATTCGTGGGCTAACGTTCGAGGTTCGCCGCGGCCAGGTTCTGGCGCTGCTCGGCCACAATGGCGCGGGCAAAACCACCACGCTGCACATCCTGAGCGGATTGCTCTCGCCGACCACCGGGCGCGCCAGTGTCGAGGGTCAAGACGTCGCTGAAGAACCTGCCGAAGTGCGGAAACTGGTCGGCCTGCAGCGCGACGAGCCCGGCCTTTATCCCTACATGCCGGTCGGCGCCTACCTGAACTTCTTCGGCCGCCTCTACGATATCCCGCGCGAGGAGCGCGCCACGCGTATCGACGACCTGCTCGCGAGCCTCCAACTCGCGGACAAGCGCAACGCGGCCGCGGGCAGTCTCTCCAAGGGCAGCCGCCAGAAGGTCGCTTTTGCGCGCACTTTGATCCATCGCCCGCAGGTGCTGCTGCTCGACGAGCCGACCAGCGGGCTCGATCCGGTGATCTCGATGCTGGTGCGAGACATGATCGCAAAGCTCAAACAGCAGGGATGCACGAT
>DATJOQ010000096.1:0-7196 GCA_035506935.1 Binataceae bacterium (SeqCode)
GCAGGCCGTTCGTGCCATACATATGGCAATACAGTTGCTGCTGATCCATTACGCCGAGCGTGTCTTTCCATCCCAGGAACTTCCATTTCCACTCGAGCGGGCGGCCGGAGAAGCTATAGAAATCGGCGATCGTATGGTCCGTGCCCATCATCGAGTCCGACTTCACTTCGGCTGATATACGCCGCACGCGGCGTAGATTGGGAATATAGGCCCATCCGTCATCGGCACGATAAGGGTCGTCATAGCGGAAAACGATGAAGGCGGTGCCGCGGATGTCGAACGGAGATTGGAATCCGGTGAACTCTTTGTATTCGAAATCCTTGGCGCCCGGAATCTGGACCACGCCGCCGTGATCTTGCTCCTGCGCCAGGTGACTGAAGTAAACCCGTCGATAGACCGCGCCGAGATTACGCTGGAAGCTCCCGCCGCCGCCGTATTCCTCCTTCAAGTCGGTTGGGAACGGCGTTTTGATTTCTAGCCCAGCGGTCCATTGAGGCGGCACATCGGGGACGTCTTTCGGATAAGTGTTTTCATGAGTGCCGCCGAAGCGCACCCAGGTGAGATTCCAACTGATACCGATCAAGCCATAGTTCTGCCAGCGATACTCGAAATCCCAGGCTGCCTTCATGCCGGAGGTGGGATCGTTGGGATCGAGCGTCGAATCCGCAAAGGGCTGTCCGCACACGTAATTGGCCAGAGTGCCGTCGCTCTTGAGCTTCACCTGCGACTGGTACTTTTCCGTGCAGGTCATGTAATCATGGCGCGGCTTATGGCTCTGGGTTTCCATCACATGCAGCTTCATTTCGGGAAAATTGAGCTGCTCGAGGTAGCCGGGGATTATGAACGGTCGCAGTTTTTCCAGATCGGCGGAGGTCAGCGTGTCGCCGGGTTTGAACTCGGGCTTAGCGTGCTCATATTTCTGAAACCAATCGAGGAAATTTTGGAGCGTATAGCCGGTTAGATCCTGCGCTCGCGCGGAACCGCCAAACACGAGCAGGAACGTAAGCAGGCCAAATACCAGGGCCAGAAAAGGTAACCTCGATAGACTGCGCCTCATGCTTTTTCCTCCCGCTGCGAAGCGCCCCCTGCTGCGGCGGGCGCGTGGTACGCTTGCTCGGTCGGGACCACCATCCCCGACCGAGCAAGCGGAGTTGTCGCGCCGTATCAGGCTTTCTACTGCTAGATACGCGGCCGCGAGGCGCTCGGTTTTCCGCGGGGGAGGAAAAAGCTCGGTATTTTCAACAAAAATGTGGCTTTTTAGCGATGTGCCTCCTCGAGCTTATTGATATCGAAGACTCGCTTCGCCTGCTCGATCGTCACGTTTGGATTGCCGGTGCCGTAGCCCGCGAAAATAGTCGCGCGCTCTCTCTGCACGTCGACCACCACCTCGCTTTGTAGCGTGCTGTCATGCACGCCGTGATTGAATTCAGCGAACTCCTTGAAATCTTCGCTCCATTTGTGCTGCAAGCCCCAGGTCTTGTAGAGCTTTTTGTCCCGCGTGAAAGCGAAGGCCAGCCACGGGAACCAGTTCTGCGCGTCCCAGAACATAACCACGCTGCTATAGGGATGGTTAGGGGCCTTCGGGCTGCGCTCGACTACTGCGAAGCGCCTTATCGACCACACGTCGTCGGGGACCTGCCCGTTAGGGCCGTTGAAGTGTGGGTAATCGTCCTTGGCGTCGAACACGCAGAGCAGATCCTTCCAGCCCAAAAATTTCCAATTCCAAGCCAGCACGCGACCGGAAAACGTGTAGAAGTCGTCGACCGTCTGTTCGGTGCCGGCGACCGAATCAGACTTTACTTCCACCGAGATACGCCGCACGCGGCGCAGCTTGGGGTCATAGACCCATGCGTCGTCGGCGCGTTTTGGATCCGAATATCGGTAATTGATAATCACCTCGCCGCGCACGTCGAAGGGCGATATAAAGCCCTCGAATTCCTTCCAGAAGAAATTCTTGGCGTCGGGAACGTTGAGCACGCCGCCGCTACTAGCCAATGGCGCCAGATGAGTCAGGTACAGACGCTGGTAGAAGCTTCCTGCCGTGCGCTGGAAATTTCCGCCGCCTCTATAATCACGCGTGACGTCGCTCGGCAGTTTGCTGGTGTAAGGAACGCCTGCGATCCAGTCTTCGAGCGGCGGTTCGACGATAATCGGTTCGCTGCCGCGCTTTTCACCGAAGCGATCGTAGATGAACATGAAATTGAGCGAAAACTCGCCATAGTTTTGCCATCGATAGTCAAAGTTGTACGCCGACTTGAGACCCGAGAGTGGATCGCTCGGATTGAGCGCGTCATCGGAGAAAGGCTCGCCGCATAGATAATTTGCCAGCGTGCCGTCGGGATTGATTTTCACTTGCGGCTGGTACTTCTCGCTGCACTCCATGAAGTCTTTGCGCGGAGTGTGATCGCGAGTCGCGATAATCTCCGCCTTCATTTCAGGAAAGTTCAATTGTTCGAGGTAGCCCGGCGGCAGGAAAGGCCTCATCCGCTCCAGATCTTTTTGCGTTAGCACATCGCCCGGTTTGAAATCGGGCTTAGCGCCGGAGTATTTGTCCAGCCATTCCTGCAGCGTCGCCCGCGAGTAGTTCTTGATATCCTGCGCCGCCGCGATCGTGGCGATCGAGGCCATCGAAACGGTGGCGCCGATTATAATTGCTATCGCAAATGCGATTTGCTTGCCCGTCCTTCGTATTGATTTGGTCATCTACGCGCTACTCCTTGAGCGGTCATTCGGTCGCTGTGCTGTCTAAACGAGATTCGGCCCTGAGGTTAAGGCTGCTCGGCCCAAACCTCTTGGGAGGCTCTAGGGAATCTCTCAAAGACGATGGCTTTTTGTCCAGCGCTTTTGGAACGGTGCAACCATGACCCTTATTCTGTTGAAAGCCCGTGAAAGGCGTGCCCACGCTATGAATATAGGCCCACGCGACTCCCTTGGAGGAACCATCAATGATGAAACCGGTGTTGATCGTTGGCGCCGGCCCGGTTGGGCTGACGATGGCCGTCGAGCTGGCGCGATTCGGCGTGCCGCTCCGAATTATCGACAAAGCGGCGTCGCGTAGCGACAAGTCAAAAGCGCTTGCCGTCTGGAGCCGCACGCTTGAGCTGCTTGATCGCTCCGGGAGCGCTGAGGAGTTCGTAGCCGCCGGTATGAAGGCTCACGCCGCTAATTTTATGTCTGGTGCCGAGGTCTTCGCGCACATCAATCTCGACAATGTCGATTCCGCCTACCGTTTCGCCTTGATGCTTCCGCAGCCCGAAACGGAACGGCTGCTAGAGACGCGGCTGGAGTCTTACGGTGTGCGTGTTGAGCGGCAGGCCGAGCTGACGGCGATCACGCAGTCGGGCGACCGCGTGAACTCGGTAGTTCATTACGCTGACCGGGGCGAGGAAACGATCGAGTCCGAATGGTTGCTCGGATGCGACGGCGCTCATTCCACGGTACGCCACAAGCTAGGAATCGATTTCGTTGGCGACACGATACCGACTGATTTCATCCTGGCGGATGTGCACATCGACGGCCTTGCAACGCCCAACAACGAGGTGGCGATTCTGTCTCACGAGGAAGGACTGCTTGCGTTTTTTCCCATCTCGGCAGAACGGTTTCGGATCATAGCCGACGTCGGGCCTTCCGACGCCACGCGGCGGGCCGAGCCGACTTTCGAGGAAGTGCAGAATATCGTGGACCGGCGATACCCCAGCAGAATAAAGCTGTCCAATCCGGTCTGGACGTCGGTATTCACGATCAGTGAGCGCAAGGTTGCCGATTATCGATTGGGCCGGGTGTTTTTGGCCGGTGACGCCGCACACGTCCATAGCCCGGCCGGCGGACAAGGCATGAACACTGGAATGCAGGACGCTTTCAACCTGGCCTGGAAGCTGGCTCTGGTTATCCGAGGCTTCGGCATGTCCGGTCCGCTGCTGGATAGCTACACGCGCGAGCGAGGTCCGGTGGCGGCGCAGGTAATCGCGGATTCGGGCGAACTGCTTCGCGTGGCTGCGACCAGAAATTTTTTCGCCCGTGAAATCCGGAACTTCGTCGCTCACATGGTGTTCGGGTTTTCGATCGTGCAGCGCGCGATGGCTCAAAGGTTGTCCGAAACAGCGATTCAGTATTCCGATAGCCCGCTCAGCGGGAAATCCGCCAAGAAATTGCCGGGACCGGCGGTCGGCCACAGAATCGTTGCAGGCGCGCCGTTCGGGAGCGGTGATACGCCGCGGTTCGCCCTGATCGCGGCGGAAACTGACGGTGCTCGCGCTTTAGTGAAACGCCACGCGTCGATTTTGGAGGCCGCTATTCGACCACCGATCGACGACAAGGGCATATGGCTGGTCCGGCCCGACGGCTACGTCGCGTTGACCGCGCCTGCCGGCTATTGGGAGGACGTGGACCAATACCTGCGACGTTTGTCGCACTAGCTGCCCTATCCAGAATTAACCAAGAAAGACCGCAAGGATAATCCCCTCTCCCGCATCGATAGCGGGAGAGGGTTAGGGTGATGGCGCTAATAGATTAAGAGACTACTTCTTGGCCTTCAGCGGATCGGCGAATTCAGTGGTGAAGCCGCAGGCTTTGAGCGCCTCGACGCACACGGCGACGTCCTCTTCTATCAATCCGCCGCTGACTCCGATTCCACCCAGAAATTCTCCGTTCTCGACGATCGGCAGGCCGCCGGTGACCATGCAGATACGGTCGTCGGTATGCTGCAGGCCGTAGCCAAAGGCTTCGGGCATCATCACCGAACGCACCATCTCGGTCGGGCGCTTGAACGCGATCGCGGTCCACGCCTTTTTGATCGCGATATCAACGTTGGCGATACGCCCGCCTTCAGGCCGCTCAAGACCTCGCAGATGGCCGCCGAAATCAACGATCGCAACCGTGCTCGGCTTCCCGCACTCCTGCGCCCTGCGTCCACCCGCTTCAAGCATCTTCCGGATTTCGCTCAACTTTATCTCTCGCATCTTCTCTCCTGAGTCCTCACTTCGGATTAGTGTCGTGCCATTTCTTCATGTGATTCACGTGTGTGTCCAGGTACGCCTGCGGACCGTAGTATTTGTCGTAAAACTCCATATCGATATGCTGCGCCTGCGTGTAGGCACGCATGTAGAAAGACGGCAGCGTGCCGGGGAATCTGCCGTAGGTATCGTAGGTGTATTGCGCGACTTCGCCGAGCAGCTCGAGAAACTCCGGCGTGTAGCGTTCGGTGCGCGATTTCACCGCCTGGTTGTCGAGGTACGGCCCAGGCCGATTCGGGTCGAAGGTTCCCCCTTTGCCGAACTTGATATCGGCGAACTTCTGCACCGCGGCGCGCATGTCCTTGTAATAGGGCGGACACAGCCCTTCGAAGTATCGATCAAGCCCAACCGGATTCGGTGGCGCGAAGCGCGCGTCGCGCACGAAGCGAAAGCCTAGTCCCTTGATGCCGTCGGGCTCGTACGCGCCCATCAGGCTTGGCGGATTGATCCCGGTGTACATCCATCCGCCCAGTCCCATCGCCTGCAGCATCAACACCAGATTGTGGCAGAGATTCGCGATTTCGATAGCTGCCGTCGCCAGGCAATATTGTTCGAAGTCTGCGATCGGAAAGCGCTTGGCCGGATCGAGCAGGCCGCTCTTGATGAATGGCTCGAGATTCCCGCACAAGCGCTGATTTACGGCGTCGAACGGGGTGAAGCCCATCCCGAGATATACCGCCAGGAAATCGAACATCTGCTGCGTCATGTCGATCAGCGGCGCGAACAGCGTGGTGCCCGGCTTGTTTGCGTTCCACAAATTATGGGCGCTGGTGTGAGGCGCCTTGGCAGGAACCTCCGCGCGACTTTCCGAGAGTTGAACGCAATGTTCCCGCACTCGCGCGATCATCGAATCGAGGTCGCTGACCTGGCCGAATTCCTGCAGGCGCTGCGCGTCGAGATCGCGGAACTGCGTCATCAAAGTCCCGCTGTCGTCGATGATCAAAAGTTCCGAAGCATAAATTCCCGCCCCGCTTGGATAGGTGCGGCCGATCAAGCGCACCGGATAATTGCATCCGGTGTCGGGCTCGCCCGCCGCGGTATGTTCCATCCCGGTGTTCCAGCCACTGATTCCGGCACCGCACAAAATCAGCAGCGTCCGTTCAAGATCGGTCAACGGAACCGGCGCCTGGCGCGATTCGAACGCTAGCGGGCCGTCGGGTATTTTCATCCCGACCGCAAAGCGGCGCGCGCGCCGTCCGAACAACGCCCTCAGCAGTGGAAATTCGCCGAGTTCCTTCAGCAGAGCCGCAGTTTTCGACTTCTGATCCGTCGCCGCCATAAAGCTATCCTTACGGTAAAGCGGATTTTACGAAACGTGCCCGCTCAGCGCCTCAGTTGCCGGTTTTTTCGGCGGCTGAAAGCATACCGAGCAATTCCTGGTATTTCTTCGGCATCGTGACCGTGCCCCTCATCGCGACGGGGATCGGATAACGCACGCCGCCCTTATGCGTGCCTTCGAGTCCGCTCAGCAAGTCGTCGACCTGATTCCACGGCAGCGCGAACACCATCTCGGTATCCTGCGCCATCCCGAACACGCGATCGCCGTTGCACGGTAGAATCACCTTGGGCGCGTCGCTCACCATGGTCTGGATCACGATTTCCGCACAATCCAGCCGTCCACCGGTGGTGCTCTCGATTCTTCCGCCGCGTTTGAACAGCGCCGCGTTCACCAATCGCATTACCTGCGCGCTATTGGCGTAAATGGCCACCAGATGAGGCTCGAACGTGGCGCGCGCCAGCGGAGCGACACACACATAGTCGTAGCTGCCAGGCTGAAACTTCCAGGTGTTGGCTTCGAGGCTCACGGCCGCCGCCTCGTTATCGCAGTACATGCCGTTGGCGGCGTAGCCCTTGAGATATTGGTCGTTGGGTTTGCGGAAGCCGAAGGCGATCGCCGAGAGTGGGCAGATTACGTCGTCGCGTCCGACTGCGATACTCCATCCGTAGCGTCGCGCGACGCCGATCGATTGGCACACGATCCAGTTCTCGTTGAGGCTCTTGCTCGGCACCCGCACGCCCTCCGGCAGCGGCTCACCCGGCTTCAGCATCCGGATCGCGAGCGGAAAGGTGTCGGGCCGCACGTAGAGATTCAGGGCTTCATCAAGCTTTTTAATTTTGCCTGCTAGCTGGTCGTCCATCGTCGTTTCCTTGATCGGAATGGCCCATTCTAGTCCGTTCGACGCG
>DATJOQ010000097.1:0-2851 GCA_035506935.1 Binataceae bacterium (SeqCode)
TGAAACAGCTTTCGCTTCGCGGCTGCGCGAATATTGACAGGGACAGCTTTGCTGCTTCCTGATATGTAAAACTCCTCCGTTCGCGAATCGGCGAAGCTTCTTATCATCCTGGAAGAATAATACATTCCGTTATTAACGTCAACTGTTACTATCCGCGAAAATCAGCTAAGTGTTCTACCATGCCGTTATCCGGTGGTGGTTTTCATTAATGTGCCTCGCGATCCCTGATAGACTTCTGTTTCCGCGTCCAGCAGGCGAATGAGTGGCCCAAAAGCAGACGAAAGCCGGACAAAGCATGCCCCGCACCCTCGATCAATCCCGCGCCCTGCACAAGCGGGCCGAGCAGCTCATACCCGGCGGAGTGAACTCGCCTGTCCGCGCCTTCCGTTCGGTCGGGAGCGAGCCGCCGTTCCTCGTGCGCGGGGAGGGGGCGCATGTTTGGGACGCCGACGGCAACCAGTACATCGACTATGTCGGCTCGTGGGGACCCTTGGTGCTCGGCCACGCCGATCCTGAGGTGATCGAGGCGATCATCAAGGCGGCGCGCAACGGCACCAGCTTCGGCGTGTCCACGCCGTCCGAAGCCGATCTCGCCGACTTGGTGATCGAGGCCTTCCCGGCGATCGAGAAGGTACGCTTCGTCAGCTCGGGCACCGAAGCCACGATGTCTGCCATTCGCCTCGCCCGCGCGGCGACCGGTCGCAAAATCATCGCAAAATTCGAAGGCTGTTATCACGGACACAGCGACGCGCTGCTGGTGAAGGCCGGCTCGGGCGTGGCGACGCTCGGCATTCCCGGTTCGGCGGGCGTGCTGGAGGAGTTTGTCGAGTTCACGCTGGCGTTGCCCTACAACAATGTCCCCGCTGTGCAGGCGGCGTTCGACAAGTTCAAGGGCCAAATCGCCTGCGTGATCGTCGAGCCGGTCGTGGGCAACATGGGCTGCGTGCTGCCGAAGCCGGGATATTTGCAGGCGCTGCGTATCATCACCGAGCGCGATGGCTCGCTGCTCATCTTCGACGAGGTGATGACGGGATTTCGAGTTGCGTTCGGCGGAGCGTCGGAGCTGTACGGCGTGAAGCCCGACCTCACCACGCTCGGCAAGATTATCGGCGGCGGTTTGCCGGTCGGCGCTTATGGCGGACCCGCGAAGTTGATGGACATGATCGCGCCCGTTGGCCCGGTGTATCAGGCGGGAACGCTCAGCGGCAATCCGCTGGCGATGGCTGCCGGCATTGCGACCTTGTGCCAGTTGAGAGCGAATCGAGAGCAGTTCTACAAACAGCTCGATGAAATGTCAGGCAAGCTGGTCGCTGGCGTTCTGGGAGCGGCGAACGATGCCGGAGTCACCATGACCGCGAATCGCGTGGGCTCGATGTTCACGTTCTTCTTCACCGATCACCAGATCACGGACTGGGACAGCGCGGCCACTTGCGACACGGTAAAGTTCGGGCGCTTCCACGGCGCCATGATGGACGCGGGCGTCTGGCTGCCGCCCTCGCAATTCGAAGCCGCGTTCCTCAGCATCGCGCACACCAATGGCGACATCGATGACACCATCGCCGCCGCCCGAGAGGCGCTTGCATTGGTTTGACCTGAGCATTTCATGATTCTGGTCATCGATAATTACGATTCCTTCACCTACAACCTGGTGCAATACATCGGTGAGTTGGGAGGTGAAGTTGTGGTGCGCCGCAACGATCAGACGACGCTGGCGGAAATCGAAGCCATGCGCCCCAGTCGCATCGTGCTTTCGCCGGGACCCTGCACGCCGCAAGAAGCGGGCATCACCATCGATGTCATCCGCCATTTCGCGGGGCGCTTGCCGATATTAGGCGTGTGTCTTGGGCACCAGGCCATTGGCGCAGCGTTTGGCGGGAAGGTGGTGCGTGCTGCGAACCTGATGCACGGCAAGACCAGCTCGGTGGAGCACGACGGCAAAACCATCTTTCACGGTATTCCGTCGCCCATGACGGCAACGCGCTACCATTCCTTGATTGTGGAAGAGAAAAGTCTTCCCGATGATCTGGAAATTTCTGCCTTCTGTCGTGATTGCGATGGCACTCGGGTAATCATGGGTCTTCGCCATCGTAAGTTACCGGTTGAGGGAGTGCAGTTCCATCCGGAGAGCGTCCTGACCGGAGAGGGAAAGCGGTTGGTGCAGAATTTCCTAAAGCTTGAATCTATTCTCGACAGCCGTTGAGAAGCGGCGGTATAGTTGCTCGAAGAGTTCTTGAGTCAGACTCGCCCCCTTTGTTTGCGAGCAAGTTGCATTCTGGTGTATGCCGAACTGGAACCTTGCATAAGGCTCAGACTTTTATCCCCTATAAAGAGTAGATTGGCGGAGTTCATCGAAGCCGGCGAAGGGATGTGGGCGCCGAGGAGTTGAGTGCGCTTGCACATCTGATAGGTTAGTTGCCAGTGTCCCAAGCGAAGATCAGTCCTTTTCAGCTCCAACAGCAGCCCGCGGCCAACGCGATCGAACTGTGCGGCGTGCACAAGAGCTACGACCACTTCGTGGCTGTCGATCATCTCTATTTCAGCATTAGGGAAGGTAGTGTTTACGGGCTGCTGGGCCCCAATGGCGCGGGCAAGACTTCCACCATTCGGATGATGGTCGGGATCACGCTGCCGGATGACGGCCATGTGCGCTTGTTCGGGGAGCCGTTTCATCGCGAGCAGTTGCGCCGCGTCGGCTACCTGCCCGAGGAGCGCGGGTTGTACAAGCGCATGAAGGTAGTCGACCACCTCATTCTTCTGGGACGCCTGCATAACTTATCGGAGCGCGACGCCCGCCGGCGTTCGCGCGAATGGTGCGAGCGGCTGCAACTCGCCGAGTGGATGTACCACAAAG
>DATJOQ010000098.1:0-6210 GCA_035506935.1 Binataceae bacterium (SeqCode)
ATAAAATTTGCCTGCGCGGACAGCCAGAAAGGACTGGTCTGTGAATGATGAAAGAAGGTGTCTTGATCGTTTTCATCGTGAGTAGTCATTTGCTCCCACAATGATTTGATTTTAGCCGCGGTGGGATTGTCAGGTGACGGAGAGGGAGGATCTATCGATGACACGGCTGCACTTTTCGCGAAGATGGCTGAGGAGCTTTGAGGCGCCTCAGGCGCATTTTTCGCGGCGGTCGCCTGTGCTGAAGCGGCCGAACGGCCGCCCGTCTTAGTCGCCAGCGCGGCGCGAAGACCCGCCTGGTAGCCCGCGTCGTAGCCGCGATCGTATTCGGATTCGGTGCCGCTCGAGTTGGTAGCGGAATTTTGCGCCAGCGCCAACGAATTGAAGAAAAGATTTAATGCGACGGCGACAACTGCGAAAGCGCGCACCGACACGGGAATTGCGCCGTATCGCAGCGGCCAGCTCGCAGCGCCGTTCGTTCGACAATTGGCCCCGCTTAACATTGGTCGATCCTCCCTACAAAACGTAGAGGCAAAGATCGCGATAATCTGTTGAACAGGAGGTGGCTGCCTCTCATGCCGTTCGCGCGCATAGCGCTCTTTACTTGAGCGAGTCACTCAAATCTATCCCTGCAATGTGATTGCAGATCTAAGTTGTCGTGGGTTGGATGCGAGTGTGTGCCTTCGGCACGGGAACGGCAGATACGGAGTTTAGGCGCTGAGGAATCGAACGGTCGAGCAAAAGTCGGCGGCGTGCGAGCCCTGCGGTATCAGCGCCTGTGCAAGCTAGTCCAATGTAACGGGCGTATAACTAACGCTCAGCGCCTAACAAGAGATGCTCACTAATCGCGAACGATGGCAGAACGCACAACAATGTCGAAATCGTGATTTTTTCACATCATCAGCAACGAATCGTGCTTTCGAATCGTTCATTCATTTGGCATTTGGGATTTAGCGGTTCGATATCAAACTGAATCGTTCAACACCTTTCAGAAGGGACTTTGCGTGTGGAGGCAGGCAAGGCAAAATCGAAGAAATCCGCGGACGCGTGATGTATTGGGATGAGCAATAAACTGGCATTGCAATCGCTCGGTAGCGCGGACCAAAAGGCAGTTTTACGATGCGACGCCTGTCTATCTTGAGACTATTTCGCGTGTACCTCGCGTCGCGTCATTTTGCCCGACTGGTCGTAGTACTCGATGACATCAATGGCGCCACGGCCCTGCGGGTCGCGCTCGATGATTGCCAGCGTGCCGTTAGGGCGAAAGGTCTTCACGGTTTCTGGTTTCCCGTCGTAATTGTCGTCGCGGATCTCGCGAACCATGACGCCGCCGACGTATTGCTGAACTAAATCGATCTGGCCGTTAAAGTTGCGGTCGCTCTCGATCTCGACCATCCGCTCGCCCTTAACCGTCTTGATCAGATCGGGTCTGCCGTCACCGTTGGTGTCGATCAGTATCTTGTATTCGTCTTTGCTTATATGCTTCACCCATTGATCGGGGCGGCCATCGCGGCCGCGATGAGTGACGGCACCGTAAGAGCCGCTGTCGCAGGAGAAGAGCGTGAGAGCCAGTATTAGGTATAAGGCCGCTCTGCGCATGTTTCTTTATATCCGACGGCGGGGCTTGTCTCAACTTGGTTTGCTGCTCTTGGGGGCGGGTCTGATCGCACTTCCGCTTAGCGGGGTACGGCCGAGTGAAGATTCGATTCTCACTCCGCTTATGACGGTTCTCGTGCCTTTCGACGCGAACCTAGAAGCGCCGAGCGTCCCACCTGTGCATTTCAGCTTTAAGGCTATAGCGAGTGAGCGATTGGCGTTAGCGGTGAGTTCGGGCTCATCGATCACGGCACCTGACTACAGCCTGGTCTTCAGAGTCAAGATGGATGGCGGGTGTCGGTCGACTTTTGTTGCCTTTGCAAGCGGCAGATCTCCGCCCAAAGCTTCCTAGGAAAACTTCATAGCGGCCCCGAGGGGGCCGGCGTTGCGGCTATTCGCCGGCTGGATCGGCGATGGGCGCGCAGCGGAGTACCTCGTCATCCAAGAGACGAGGCCCCCTAAAAGCTGTCCACTTGATCGGGAGAGGAAACGTGCAGGCTGTTTTCATTTTATCCGTAATGGCGATCGTGGCGACGTTTGCGTTCACAGCGCCGGCGCGAGCCGACGAGCCCGAGCTCGACGCGAATCAGCTCGTGCAGATGGCGATCGAAGTAAATCCGCAGATTCAAGCGATGCGGGCGCAGTGGGAGGCGGCGAAACATCAGATCAAACAAAACTACGCGCCCGCGGATCCGATTTTCACGTACGCCAACATCGACAGTAACCGCTTCAGCCTGGCGCACGCCGCGACTCATTCGCATCAGTTGACCGAGAATTTTCAATTTCCCGGAAAGGCGTTTCTGCAGGCTGACCAGGCCAAGCTGACCGCTGAAATCGCGCGCTTTGCGTACGAAGCCAGTATCCGCGATCTGCGCGCAGCAGTGGAAACCAGCTATTACCAGGTGCTGCTGGACTATGCGCTGATCGAAGTCAACGCGCGGAACATCGAAAATCTCAAACAGGTGCTCAAGGTCACCGAGACGGCGTACTCCGCGCAACAGGCCGCACAGTCTGACGTTATCACGGCCGAAATCAATTTGGCCCAGGCGCAACTGCAGCAGCGCCAGTACGCGGTCAACCGCGCCAACGATCTGACGACGCTCGATCAGTTGCTCTATCGCAATCCCGACAGCCCACTGATCCTGAAACGCGACCTTCATCTGCAGCGTATAAAAGCTCCGCTCACCAACTGTATCGATATGGCATTTCACGCGCGTCAGGAGATTCTCGAGGCGGCGCTGTCGGAGAAGAATTCCGACCTGGCGCTGAAGCTCGCCAAGTTTGAGTACGTTCCCGATTACCAACTCGGCTACTCATTCGACTACTTTCTGCAGCCCGGCGCACAACCTCTCCCGAGCACGACGCAGGCGAATACTTTTTCAATCGGATTCAACCTGCCGATATTTTTCTGGATACATCAGCGCGAAGACGTGAAGTCGGCGGAATACTCGCTACAAGCGGCGCGCTCCAGCCTGGACTTGATTCGCAGCCAGACCGCGGCGACCATTACGCAGCTCTACCGCACGGCGGACTTCGCTTACGATTCCGCGGCGCTCTACAAGGAATCGCTTATCCCCCTGGCGCAGCAGGATTTCCAGGTCGGATTAATCGCCTATGAGTCCGGCAAAACCGATTTCCTCGGTTTGTCGACCACGTTGCAGGCGGCTTATGCGACGCAGGTTTCTTATCTTCAAAACGCCAACCAGTTCCTCGCGGGACAGGTGGCATTAGAACAGGCGATTGGAGCGCCTTTACCAAAATGAACTACCGCAACGCGACGATTGCAGTCATCGGCATGGCGCTCGCGCTAGGGGTGGCGGCGTGTCACAACGACACCACCAGCAACGCGTCCACCGTGATGACGGAGCAGAGCTTTCCGCGTTTCGTGCAGACCAATGGCCAGGAATATTTTTCGCTCAGCCAGGACGAGGCGTCTCATCTGAATTCGGTGGTCGTGCGGCAAGTGGCGCTGCCCGGCGTGCTCGAAACCACTGGCCAGGTCACCTTCGACGATCGGCGCGTCTCAACCATCACTTCGCGTGTCCAGGGCCGTATCGAAAACGTGCGGGTGTCGCTGTGGGACAACGTGCGCAGGGGCGAGCTGATCGTCGAGTTGTACAGTCCCGACTTCATGCTCGGACAATCAGAATTGCTGCAGGCGCAGACCACCGCGAGGGTCAGCGCGAATTCTTCGATCCAGGGCTCAGCCGATCTGGCGGCTTCGATGGTAGGAGCGGCGCGGCGGAAGCTCGAACTGTTGGGCATGTCGGACGCCGATATCGATGCTATTAGGACGCCCGCTCCCGAAATCTGGATGCGCGCGCCGATCAGCGGAACGGTGGTGCAGAACCAGTCGGTGATCGGGTCGATGGTTAATCCTGGCGACGTACTGTATCAGCTTGGAACTCTCGATCACGTTTGGATAACGGCGGACATCTACGAGGTCGATCTGGCGCGCGTGCACGTAGGTCAGAACCTCGAAGCTGTCACCACCACCTTCCCCGACGATGTTTTCAGAGGAACCATTTCGCGGGTCAGTCCGAATATCGATCCCAACGCGCATACGGCTGAGATCCGCTGCGACGTGAAGAATACCGACCTGAAACTCAAGCCGCAGATGTTGGCGCGGGTCAAGGTGATCACCGATCCCGGTAGCGCGTTGGTGGTGCCGCAGGCGGCGCTGGTTTTCGACGGAGATACGTATTGCGCGTTCGTCGAAGTTTCGCCGGGAATGTTCATACGGCGAAAAGTCGAGATCGGCGCCTGGAACGACCAAGGTTACGCGCGAGTACTTTCCGGGCTCAACGTGGGGGATCGCGTCACCGTGGAATCGCTCAAGCTGAACGCATTGTGGCATCAGGCCCGCGGAGAGACTTACTAACGGCGATTAGCATCGGTCGCTGTCGCGGGAGAGTGTTAGATGATTCGTTATTTGATGGATACCGCCCTGGGCCAGCGCGCGCTGGTTATGGGCATGGCGTTAATGCTGGTAGTAGCGGGGATTTACGCCTTTTATGAACTTGATATCGAAGCGTACCCCGATCCGATACAGCCGAGAATCGAGCTGACTACTCAGCCTTTCGGTTACAGCGCGGAAGAAGTTGAACAGTTGGCGACGGTGCCGCTCGAATGGGGTTTGGCCGGAATGCGCAATCTCGAAGCGATCCGGACCATCTCACTGTTTGGCCTGTCGGACATAAAGCTCTATTTCTCCTGGGACAGTGATTATTACTGGGATCGAGTTGAAACGCTGAATCGTCTGGGGATGATTACTCTGCCCTTACCGGCAGGCGTTGCACCCACCTTAAATCCTGACAATCCGATCGGTGAAATCTACCGATATACTATTCAAAGTCCCAATCACGATCTGATTCAGGAAAAGGAAATCCAGGACTGGGTACTGGAAAAACAGTTCAAAACGGTCCCCGGCGTCGAGGATGTGGCTGGTTTCGGCGGTTTGTCCAAGGAATACCACGTCGATGTGGACGCGGAAAAACTCAGTCATTATCAAGTCTCATTACAGTCGCTGTCGGCTGCGATCGCGAATGCCAATATCAACGTCGGTGGCAGCTATCTGAGGGTGGGCGACCAAGCCTTCGACGTACGCGGCATCGGTTTCATCCACACGCTGGATGATATCGGGGATATAACGCTCAGCACCAATCAGGGCGTTAACGGCAGTGGCGCGACCCCGATTCGTGTGCGCGATGTGGCGAACGTTTCGATCGGATGGTCGCCGCGTCTGGGTATCGTCGGTAAGAACAATGACTCCGACGTTGTCCAGGGTATCGTGTTGATGCGCAAGTACGGCGACACCCTCAAGACGCTCAAGCAGGTGGAAGCCAAGGCGCAGGAACTCAACACCTCGGGCATGATGCCTAAGGGATTCAAGATTGTTCCGTACTATGACCGGACCGCGCTGGTCGACACCACGCTGCATACGGTGGTGGAAAATCTTTCGCTCGGCATGTTGCTGGTGTTCCTGGTCCTGATTTTCTTCCTGGGCAATCTGCGGACCGCAATCATAGCGGCGATCAACATCCCACTCTCGATGTTCGGCGCGTTTATCCTGCTCTATCTGACCGGCACGCCGGCGAACTTACTTTCGCTTGGCGCGGTTGATTTCGGCATCATCATCGACTCAACCATTATCGTGATCGAGAACATCTACCGGCATATGACCACCGACGTTAAGCCGGAGGAGAATGAGCTGCATTGCATCCGGCGTGCTTCGGTCGAAGTCGGCGGCCCAATGTTCTACTCGACGCTGATTTTTCTGATCGCGTTCCTACCTTTGTTCACGATGAGAGGGGTCGAAGGGGTGATCTTCTCCCCGATGTCACATACCTACGCGTTCGCGCTGACCACCGCGATCCTGCTCGCGGTGACCGTCACGCCGGTGCTGAGTTCGTTCATGCTGAAGAAAGGGATGAAGGAAACTCACAACATCGTATGGGAGTCGTTGCGTGGCTTCTATCACAACCTGTTCGTCAGGATCTTGAAATGGCCGCGCCTGACCCTGGTCGTGATCGGGTTGATCATGGTGGTGGGGCTTTCACAATTTTCTCGCTTGGGCGGCGAATTCCTCCCCAAACTCGAAGAAGGAAACATCTGGGC
>DATJOQ010000099.1:0-4956 GCA_035506935.1 Binataceae bacterium (SeqCode)
CGACGAGGCGGTAAAGACCTACACCCTCGCGATCAACGGCTATATGTACATCGCGCAGGCTAACCAGAAGCCGCTCGATCCCGGCGCCGACGCCATCATGCATAAGGTCAATGAGGCCGCGAAGGCCGCCAACCAGCCGGACCTGACCTTCAAGCTCCTGAACGATGTCCTGACCGCCGACCCAGACAACAAGACTGCCAACATCGAGCTCGCGCAGGTTTACATCCGGCGCAATCCGCCTGACTACTCGACCGCCGCGGACCTGATGGAGCGCGCTGGCGCCTCTGACGCCGAAGTCAAAGCGATGCGCGCACGCGCCAAGAGTCATTGACACGTCGCGTGCAGATATTCCTTTGACTCACTCTGAGCGGAGTGAAGAATCTCATTCCATTTTCCCACCAGATCGAAATGACTATTCAATGTTGATATAACGCTTCTGCGAGGCGATGAGGCGGGGCTACATAGCGGTCGAGGGTCCGATCGGGGTCGGCAAGACCAGCCTGGCGCTGGCGTTGGGGCGCGAATTCAACGCGCGGCTGATACTCGAGGACGCGGAATCGAATCCATTTCTCACGCGCTTCTATAACGACGCCGACAAGTACGCTTTCCCTGCGCAAGTCTATTTCCTGCTCTCGCGCTACAATCAGCAGCGCGAGCTCGCGCAGCAGGATCTGTTCAGCCGCACCACGGTCGCCGACTATCTCTTCGCCAAAGATAAAATCTTTGCCGCGCTGAATCTCGAGCCCGAAGAATTGGCGCTATACGAAACGGTCTTCGGTCTGTTGGACGCGCGGATGGCAAAGCCCGATCTCGTGGTATACCTGGCGGCGCGCTCGGAGGTGCTGGCCGAGCGGCTGCGCAAGCGCAAGCGCGATTTCGAACGCTACATAACGATCGAATATCTGGAGCGCGTGTCTACCGCGTATCGCGATTTTTTCTTCTACTACGATGAGGCGCCGCTGCTGGTGGTGGACTGTTCGGAAATCGATTTCGTCGCCGATTCCGCGGATTTGGCCGATCTGATTCGCGAGATCGATCGGGCCCGACCGGGCGTTCAGCATTACATTCCGCGAAAGAAGTAAATCTCTGCTGGAAATCTTGGGAGTATCGGGAGCCCCATCTCGCGGGTTTGTGAATGCTGATTGGTCGCGATAAACACGATGGATCAAGGCTCGCGTAAGCAAAATGGCACGTTCAGTCGAAGCAATCGTCAATCCGGAACTCCTCGTTTGGGCGCGAACATCTGGAGGCTATGACGTCGCTCAAGCAGCCAAGAAGCTGCGTGTGACACCTGAACGTCTCGAGGGCTGGGAGCAAGGCCGACAGAGACCCACCGTTGCCCAACTGAGAAGATTGGCAGAGGTTTACAAGCGCCCCCTCGCTGTCTTTTACCTTTCGAAACCGCCCAAGAACTTCGACGCGATGCACGATTTCCGACGAATGCCCGGTCAAATCAGTGGAATCGAATCTCCTCAACTGCGGCTTGAGATTCGCCGGGCTCTATATCGACGCGAGGTCGCACTGGACCTCTACAACGCTTTGGAGGAAAGCCCTCCGCAGCCGAAGGCCTCGGCAGAAGCTACCGAGGACCCGGAAGACATTGCTCAGCGGATGCGCGCACTGATCGACGTTTCTCCTGAGCAGCAAAAGAATTGGAAAGATGAGAACGAGGCAATTCGCGCCTGGCGAACGGCGATTGAACACACCGGTGTGCTCGTTTTTCAAGCCAGAGACGTGGAACCGAGCGAGATGCTCGGGTTCTCTTTCGCTGAAATGCCCCTGCCGGTAATTGTGGTCAACATCAAAGACCCCCCGCGTCGGCGAATCTTCACAATGTTTCACGAGCTTGCGCACATAATGTTAGGTCAAAACGCGATTTGCGATCTCGACGAGGAGAACCCACGCGAACCTAGCGATTTTAGAGTCGAGGCGTTTTGCAACCGGATCGCCGGGGCGGCGCTTGTTCCAAAGGCCGAGCTTCTGCGGGAAGAACTCGTAGCAGACACGAAGGGGCCGCGGGAGTGGTCAGATGAAGAACTCGCGTCAATTGCACGCCACTATTGGGCTAGCCGCGAGGTAGTGCTCAGGCGGCTCCTAATACTCGGACGGGCTACTCAGGGGTGCTACGAACGGAAGAGACAAGAATACCAAAAAGACTACACGCCGAGGCGGAAGAAAACAGGCTTTGCGACCCCAGACCGGCTGGTAATCAGCACGGCGGGCGAGCCTTTTGTGAGACTCGTTCTAAACGGTTACGCGAACGACAGGATAACCTCCAGTGATGTCGCAGACTTCCTGGAACTACGTCTGAAGCACATCCCAAGAATTGAAGAAACCCTGCTGCGGCATTCAACCTCAGTCGGGACGCAGGATTGAAGTACGCCATCGACACCAGCGCTATCCTGGACGGCCACGTTCGTTTTTACGCTCCAGACGTGTTCCCTTCGGTGTGGGAACAAATTGACGACTTAATAAGCTCTGGCGATTTACGGTCGCCTGAGGAAGTTCTTCGAGAACTTGCCAAAAAAGATGACGAGGTTCACAAGTGGGCCCGCAGGAGGGAAAAACAGCTATTCGTGCAGCTTGACACCGAGTTGCAGAGAGCCGTTACGGCGATCCTCGGCAAACATGTGAATTTAGTAAAAGCTCAGAAAACTCGTTCAGTAGCAGACCCTTTCGTAATAGGGCTAGCCCAAATTAATTCCTGCGCGGTTGTCACCGCTGAGCGCGCGTCGGGTAGTTTGAACAGGCCTAAGATTCCCGACGTATGTAGGGACCTCGGTATCGAATGCATTAGTCTGCTCGAATTGCTAAGGAGGTGCGGTTTCAGAAAATAGATGGGCATGCCACCTAATGTGATTTGAACGCAGACTCGATGCTCTCGGCCAGGCGGAAATCCTTGTCGGTCACGCCGCCGTCGCTGTGTGTGCTGCACGAGAACGTGATCCGCGTATAGTTGATTAGCATATCGGGATGATGGTCGGCGGCTTCAGCGATCTCCGCGATACGATTGACGAAGGCGATCCCGCTCATGAAGTCCTTGAAGCGGAACATCTTGCTGATCGCATTGTCCTTGAAGTCCCATCCGGCAAGCGGCTTCAGCCGATTTGCGATTTGCTCGCTGCTTAATGCAGGCATGTCGTGGTTCCTCCTCTCGCCGGTAGTATTGAGACCAAGTCTAGCGAAGCGCGGCGGCGCACCCAAAGAGATCGCACAGCGCTTTTGACAACCCAATGGAATGGCGTTAAGCGATTAACACCGACGAAGAGGTGTATCTTTCGATGGCCAAGTTTGTAACCGATGAAGTCAAGAAGCTGATTGGGAGCGAGAGCCAGCCGCGCACGTTCGAGATCGAGCGCGGCGCGATCCGGCGGTTTGCCGAGGCGATCGGCGATCCGAACCCGCTGTTCAACGACGAGCAGGTGGCGCGCCACAGCCGTTTCGGCGGGATGATCGCCCCGCCGACCTTCATGCGCTCGCTCGGAATCGAATTTCTCGACGTCAAAATTTCCGCGACGCGCGCGCTCGACGGCGGCTCCGAATGGGAGTACATCGCGCCGATCCGTCCGGGCGATCAGATCACGGTGGTGTCGAAGGTGGCCGATATCCGCGAGACCGAAGGGCGGCTGGGGCCGATGGTGTTCATCGTGGCGGAGACGCGCTACACCAATCAGTTCGACGAGCTGTGCGTGCTCCAGCGCACTACCACGATCCGTTACTGAGCCGAGGGGATAATCATGGCCACACAGACTTATTACGAAGACCTCGAAACCGGCTCGGAGCTGCCGAGCCTTGAGAAAAATCCGACCACGCGCCAATTGGTGCAATACGCCGGCGCGTCGGGCGACTTCTACCAGATCCATTACGACAAGGATTTTGCGCAAGCGAATGCGCTTCCCGGTGTGATTCTGCACGGCGCGCTGAAGAATGCCTTCCTCGGGCAACTGATGACGGATTTTGCCGGCGAGCTCGGATGGTTGCGCAAGCTCGCGGTGCAATACCGCGGCATGGATCAGCCGGGCGCGAAAATCACCGCGCGTGGCAAGGTCACCAAGAAATATGTCGACGGCAAGGATCACGTGGTGGAATGCGAGATCTGGCTCGAGAACGCCAAAGGGGAGAAAACCACTCCGGGCACCGCGACGGTGGTGCTGCCGTCGCGGGCCGCGCGCTGAGACTCGCGATGCCGATTCGCCGGCAGTTCGAGGCGCGCGCGATCGAGGCGCCCGATATCAAGCGCGGGCGGCTCGACGCGCAATACGTAAGGGTGCTGACGCGGCTGCTGGCGGCGCACGCGCTGGCCGAGAAACTCACCGCCGACGGCTATCAGCGCGTGCTTTCCTCGATCGATGATACAGCGCTGCGCTCGGTAGCGGAGAAAAATCTCGAGGAAGAGCGCCGCCACGCCGCACTCGCCTATCGCGTTCTGGCGGAAGTCGGTGTGAGTGAGAGCAACGCCGATCGCTTGATGATCACGGCGCGGCGCTCGCCTTCGTTCGACGCGCCGCGATACTTCGCCGAGCAGGCGTCGGGTGCGCTCGACCTGGTTATGGCGAGTATCAGCCTGGACATGACGGGGCTCATCATGATCGGCGTGAATTACAAGGAATCGAGTTACGCGCCGCACGCGCGGGCGGCGGAAATTATTCTGGAAGAAGAGGCCGAGCACGATTTGTTCAGCGCGGCCGAGCTGGGAGCCGCGGTAAAGCGCTTCGGCGCCGAAGCGGTGAACGAGGCGCTGCGCCAGTGGCTGCCGCGCGCGGTGAACTTCTTCGGGCCCCCGGGCAGCGGCTTCAGCTACGACTGTTTGCGCTTCGGGCTGAAGAGCAAGGACAATCAGGAACTCGCCGACCTGTACCTGGTGATGCTGGAGAAGCGCCTGGCCAAGGTCGGACTTTCGATGCCGCGGCTGACGTCGGATTATCCGCACGCGCTGGCGTGAGCGGCTACCTCATC
>DATJOQ010000100.1:0-4074 GCA_035506935.1 Binataceae bacterium (SeqCode)
TGGCGATGACTAGTCTTTCAACTTATGTCCGCACGAACATGGTGTCGGACAATACCAGTGTGGTTCCTGCTCCGATCGAGGATCCGCGCCTGGTCAACTCATGGGGAATGGCATTCGGTCCGACCGGTGAATTCTGGATCAACGACAATGGTTCCGGGCTGTCCACGCTTTACAGTTATGACCCTACCACCGGTTTGGTCGACATCATCCCGGAGCCCTCGGTAGTGGTGCCGCCGCCCAGCAACGAGCCGGGAGTCACCGCGGCACCTACGGGAATCGTATTCAACAACAACAACGCGTTCTCTTCGAATCCGCAATTCGACGGTGACCTGTTTATTTTCGACACGGAAGACGGGACGCTTTCCGGATGGCAGCCGTCGTTTGGCAACAACGCGGCTCTGAGAGTCGACAATCCGCAAGCCCCCAATGGTGCGGTCTACAAGGGACTCGCGTTGGGTAGCAACAACGGAAAGATGGAACTGTTTGCCACCAACTTTCGCAACGGGACGGTTGACGTATTCGACGTCAATTACAACAAGGTCACGCTGCCGAAGAACGCGTTTGTCGATCAGAAGATACCCGCAGGATACGCGCCGTTCGGAATCGCAAACATCAACAGCACGCTCTACGTCAGCTACGCGTTGCAGGATGGCTTCAAGCACGACGACGTTAAGGGCCCGGGCCATGGCTTCATCGATCAGTACATGACCAGTGGCAAGTTGATTCGTCGTTTCGCTTCGCGTGGCAGGCTCGACTCGCCTTGGGGCATGGTGATGGCGCCGAACGTTGGCTTCGGCATCGCCAGCGCACACATCCTGGTGGGTAATTTTGGCGACGGCGGTATCAGTATCTTCGATCCCGCCACCGGCATCTGGCAAGGATTCATCAGCGACTCGAGCGGCGATTCGATCTCGCCCGACGGGTTATGGTCGCTTGCGTTTGGCAATGGCGCGGAGGCGGGGCCAAGCACGACTCTGTTCTTCACTTCCGGCCCGAATGCTGAAGCCGATGGGTTATTCGGCAAGATCGAGCTCGACAGCAACAACTGAGACCAGGATCACAGCCGCGGCTGGGACGTTGAGAGAAATTTCGGCGTAACCCAGCCGCGCCTTCCTTGCCGGCGTGTACTCCAAAATAGTTATGACAAAACGACGTCGCGGTTGTTAAGAAGATCCGAACCACACGGTCGCGGCTCTATTATTGCCAATTTTGTCGATAACGACTGACGCGGCTTCGCGCCTGTCCTATGTAACCTTTTGCTCCGGCGGGTGGAATCAGGGACTAACCAGGGTACTTGGGGGGGGCTGGATTCTTTTCGTGATTTCCCAAATCGGTAGGAGGAGATAACATGGAGTTCAGATCGGCAAACCCGAAGCCAACCGTCACCCGTTCAAGCAGACCGCGCAGCCGTCTCAATGGCAAATTGCTCGGAGGATTGAGCGCGCTGCTGATCACGCTGTTGATCAACGGATTAGCGAGCGCACAGCCCTCGTTCTTCGCGCCGCCATTTCTCCCCGCGCAAGGCTCGACCAGCCCCTCGAATGGCGACCTCGTTCCTTACGGATTGGCCGTAGTCCCAAGGTTCTTTCCCGGTCACACGCTGTCGCCCGGTCAACTGCTGGTCTCGAATTTCAATAACAGCGCCGGTGATGGAAACCTGCCGGGGCAGGGATCAACGATCGTCATAATTGATCCCGCAACCGGCCAGCAGACGGGGGTGTTCTTCCAGGGAACACAACCGATCGGATTCACCAACGCTCTCAGTATCCTGCCTCAAGGATTCGTGATTGCGGGTTCTTTGCCGACGAATTCGATGGGGACGAGTCCCACCTCTGGTGGCTTGCTGGTGCTTAATGCCAACGGGAATCAGATCACCACCATCACCGACGGCGTTAACGGCGCCTGGGGTATGGCGGTAAACCAGACCGGAGGATCGAGCGCGCAATTGTTCGTCGCCAACGTTCTCGACGGAACCATCACACGGCTTGAGGTCTCCTTTGGCAAGGGCAGTTTCAACGAAGTCGGCACGCCGACCACGATCGGCTCAGGCTACGCTTTTGCCCCCGATATGGCCGGGCTGGTAGTTGGCCCTGCGGGTCTTTTCTACGAGACGGCTACCGATCGTCTCTACGTTGCCGCAGAAGGCGACAACGAGATTTTCGTGATCAAGAACGCGAGCAAGACTTCCAACGTGGGCAAGGGAACCCTGGTCTTCTCCGACCCTTCGCTCGAGGGACCGCTCGGTTTGATAATCGGGCCGAACGGCAATCTTATCACCGCCAACGCTGATCCAACTCACTTTCAGAATCCCGCGACGCCGAGCGAGCTGGTCGAGTTCACTAAATCCGGAAAGTTCGTGCGAGAGTTTTCGATCGACCCGAACTTGGGTGCCGCATTCGCGCTGCTGAACGTACCGGTTATCGGCGCCAACGAATTCTCATACGTCGACGACTTCACTTCCTCGATAACCATCCTGCGAGTTGCGCCTTAAGCTTCAGCCCTCCGCTACGTTTGCAAGGCTGCGCTGAGGGTCGCACGGATCCTTCAGCGCAGCCGGTATTCCGAATTCGCTCACTCTACGACCTCGCCTTGATCAGAAGGCCAACGATGTAGACCGCGGTGTCTTCATCGACAGTTGCGGCGAGCCGATCAAAAGCTTCCTGACGCAGGAGCTCGAGCATCTCATTCAGCCGCCCCTGGGAATCCGCTTGAGTCAGAATGCGGATGAGGCCAGTGCTCGATAAGGCCTTCCATTTTTCTTTCAGCGCTTCGCCGAGCCGCTCTTCGAATTGGTCGAGTTCCGCCAGCGGCGGTCCACTTTCGAACCTGTACTCACAGACACGGCAGCGAGACGCGTCCGCAAGATCAGGTGCGCACGAGTCAGAGCATGATGTAAGTTCGTGCGCGAGCATCTTCAATTCATGTTCCAGCTCAATTCCGAGCGGTTGGCCGAGTTCGCGCACCCGGTTAAGCCGCGTCAACACGGGAAAACGAATCTCCTGAAGCTCGAGCTTGCGGGCGAATTGATCGACCGCGGCGTGATGCGCGCGATGGGCTGCGCGATAGAGTTCGCGGTATTCGAGCTTGAAATTTTCGAAGCGCTCGATGATCGAGTCGGCCAGTTCGTGCCGCGCCAGCAAACTCTGAAAATCAAGCTCCACCAGCAACTGCAGCCTGATCGGTTCGATCTGCCGAAGCGCCTCGCGATTGCCTGGTATCGCATCGAGGTATCGCTTGATCTCGATCAGCTTTGGCGCCCGATTGGCGAGCCGCTCAAGTCTTGCGATCTCGTCCGTCAGCGCCGGTAGATTCGCCGCTCCTCCAGCCGAGATCGCCGCTTGTTTCAAGTACGCTTCGTGGTTGCCCGTGGCGAGCAAATTGCCGAAAGCGTTGAGCGCGATGAGCGCTCGCGGTGACGCGCCAAGTATCGCCGCCAGATAGCGCAGATGTCCGGCCTGCCCGCTCAGATCGGCTCTGCGATCGCAGAGCGTCGCGCGGAACTTTTCCGCCTGAGCGAATAACGTCACCATATCGTAGACTTTGGTGAGTTCAGGCTCGACCAGTCGCAACAACGCCAGGCCGTCGTTCCATCGCCGCAGAAAAGAATCCGGCGGATCACTGTGCCGATAACGTGCCGCGCCGCCGCCTTCGAGCGCGATCACGCCGTCGAGCTCGGACGCCATCGAGGCGAGCAACTCGCTGATGAGCGCAGCGTCGACCGCCGGCTGATGAGAGGGGACGAGCTGCGCCAGGTCGGAAGGTTTCAGGCGGCGCCGGCCGGGTTCGGCTGAGAAACTGGCGAGGAAAAGCGTCTTCACCAGGTCACCCGCCAAATGGGCGTGGGCCGGAGTCAGCTCGAGCCGGCTCAGCCGCAATGATGCGAGCTCGTAGGTCTCGAAGCTTTGATCGACGCAGGCAGCACGGATTCGAAGCCGCGCAGAAGACGAACGCAGCAGGTCCGCAGGCATTACCAGCCGCTTCGAGCTCAGCAGCGCAGTCTCCGAACCATTGGCGCACAGGGTTTCGCCGATGATCTCCCCGAGGATCTCGTCGCGCTGGCAGTCGCGTCCGATC
>DATJOQ010000101.1:0-5001 GCA_035506935.1 Binataceae bacterium (SeqCode)
GACCGAACTGTGCGAGGATCTGTCTGCCGATTACGAGATCACCGTGGTTGCGGGGCGCTCGCATTACGTCTCGAACGAGCATGGCAAGCTTCCTCGCCGCTATTCGGTAGGGCGAGTATCGGTGGTTGCGACTTGGGGGACGAAACTGCCGAAGAGTAATCTGCTCGCGCGCCTGTTGAACCTCGGCAGCTACTACGTGCTGGCGATTCCGGCCGCGCTCAGGCTCGAGCGCCCAGATGTCGTGATCGCCGAGACCGATCCGCCCCTGCTGGGGCTGCTGGGGGCTCTCCTCAAGCGATGGTGGGGTTGCAAACTGGTCTACTATTGCCAGGACATCTACCCGGATATCGCTCTGGCTACAGGCGACATAAAGAGTCGATTCCTGCTGGGCCTGCTGGAGCGCGCGAATCGTGCAGCCTATGCCGCGGCGGAGACCATAATCGTGCTCGGGCGCGACATGGAGCGCCGTATGCTCGGCAAGGGAATTCCGTCCGAAAAAATCGCGATCATTCCCAACTGGGTTGATGTTCAGGCGATGCGCACTCCGGCCCATAGCGCGATGCGCGAGAAGTTCGGAGAGCGCTTCGTGGTGATGTACTCGGGTAATCTCGGGTTGTCGCAGGGACTCGAAGCGGTGCTCGAAGCCGCTTGGCGGCTTCGCGACGATCAGCGCCTGCTATTCGTGCTGATTGGCGAGGGCGCGCGCAAAACGTGGTTGCAGGAGGAGGCACGCCGCAAAGGGCTGGCTAATGTTTGGTTTCTTCCCTATCAGCCCAAAGCGCGCCTGGGCGATTCGTTGACCGCGGCCGACTTACACTTGATACCGCTGATGCCCGGCGCTGCGGGTTGCATGGTTCCGAGCAAGGTCTACGGGATCCTCGCTGCCGGCCGTCCGTTCGTCGCGATGATGGAGGACTATGCCGACGTCGCGTGCCTGGCGAGCGAGCATCGCGTTGGCTTTGTGACGCCGCCGGGCGATGTCGACGGATTGGTCGCGGCGATAGGCAGCGCCATGCAAAATCCCGCGCAATTGAAGGAAATGGGCCGTCGAGCGCGCCGCCTGGCCGAGGAGCAGTTCGAACGCCGCGTGGTGACTAGAAGATTTGCTCAGTTGCTCGAGGCGCTGGCGCATCCGAGCGTAGCTTCTGGCGCTTAAGCGCTCGCGGACCGGTCGGTTATACGATGGCTAATTCGCAAGGGGGAAGATGGCCTTGAATATAGCGACGTTATCGACCGCGCTTATCGCGTTTCTGATAACGGCGGCAGGCGTGCCGCTGGTCAGGCGCCTGGCGTTGCGCTGCGAGGTTGTATCCAAGCCGTCCGACGACCGGTGGCATCGCGAACCCACTCCTCTGATGGGCGGCGCCGCGGTGATCGCCGGATTCCTGGGAGCGCTGCTACTGTTCGGTCACGTCGAAAAATGGCTGGTAGCCGGCGCGCTGGGCCTTTTTGCGGTTGGCGCGATCGACGATACGCTGGTGCTGCGGCCGCGCACGAAGCTGATTTTGCAATTGCTGGTGGTCGGGCTGGTGATGCGCAAGGCCCCGATCTTCGAGATCCTGCCCTGGGAGACGCTGAATTTACCGCTGACCATTCTTTGGTTCCTGGTCGCGATTAACGCGGTCAATCTGATCGATGGACTCGACGGTCTTGCCGCGGGATTGGGTATCACCTCGGCTCTGACTGTAGCGGTGCTTGCTGCGCTGCATAGCTGGACGATGGTCCTGGGCTGGGCGCTGGCGCTGAGCGGAGCCTTGGCCGGCTTCCTGCTTTACAACTACAAGCCGGCTTCGATCTTCTTGGGGGACGCAGGCGCGCTGCCGATCGGATTCATTCTCGGCGGCCTGTCGATCGAGTCGAGCCTTATGATCACTCACTCATGGCTCGCATCGGCCGCGATTCCACTGCTGGTGATGCTGGTGCCGGTAACCGACACGCTGGTGGTTACGATCGGGCGATTGGCGGCCGGCTATTCGATTTCGCGCCGCGGACTCGATCATTTTCATCATCGGCTGGGAAAGCTCGGACTCGCGGACCGGCGCGTGATGCTGTTGATGTGTGCGCTGGCGGTAGCGGGAGGCGCGTGCGCGATCGTTTTGAGCGTGATGCGCCACTTCTATATCGTCTCCACGCTCTCGGCGGGGCTGCTGTTCTTCGCGCTGATTGCGCTCTTCCTGATCGATTTGAACCTCGACTCCACTTCGTCGACCACCGAGCATCATAAGCGGCGCGGCCTGGCCCTTGCGATCTTGAGCCTCAATCTGAAGCGTCGCGTGTTCGAGGTTATGCTCGATGGCTTGCTGATAACCGTCGCCTACTGTGCCGCGGTTTTAATTCGGCTCGATTTCCAGGTCGAGCCCGACCTGTTCCATCTGCTGACTATCGCCCTGCCGTGGGTGATGGTGATGAGCTACGTGGCGTTCTTCAGTTCGGGCATCTACCGCGGCACCTGGCGCCATTTCGGGCTAGCCGACGCGCTGCGCTTCGGGCAGGGCGCGATGCTTGCGGCCTTCCTGCTGTTCGCCACCGGCCGGTTCGCTCCGTTCAGATTCTCCAACTCGATCCTGTGCATCTTTACGATTCTGCTGTTCAATCTACTGGTAGCGACGCGGCTCTCGTTTCGAGTCTTTCTAAAGGCGATAGATTTTCTGGCGCGGCCACAGAGCTCGGTTATCGTGGTGGGCGCGGATATAAGCGGCGAAGCGGCGTTATGGCATTTGTTCTCGGATCGCGCAAATCGCCGGGTTCGAATGCTCGGCTTCGTCGATGACGATACCTTCAAACGCGGCAAGTTAATCCACGGCTACAAGGTCCTGGGATCGATCGATGAGCTCGGTCGCATCTATCGCGCCACCGCTTTCGACACGATTCTGATCGCCGCGGAAGCTCTGCCGGAAGATCGATTCGAACTGCTGAAATCCTTTGCGCGGAGCCAGAGCCTGCAGTTGCGTCGATTTACTCTCGGCATCAGCGACGTTGCGTTGGAGCGCGCGCCGGGTAGCGATCGCGTGTTGCGCGTGGTCGGCTAGAAGATTTGCTGGCGCTGCAGGGAGGAGGGTTCCGGCGCCACGCGACCTTGCCGCATATCCACGCCTGGCACCGGAACCGGTTGATTTTTGGTTTGATTACTCGTCACCGCTATTGGCGTTCTCAGCAGTGACGAGCGTTCGGCCTCGCATAGTTCGCGGCTAAATCCTGCTTAAGTCACGCGATCAATAGTATCCGTGATAATTGCGGTAATCTCGTTCCTGTACCGAGTTGCCGACCAGATAACCGGCCAATCCGCCACCGAGTCCGCCCAGCACCGCACCGGTGCCCGGTGATCCCACCGCCGAGCCAATCAAAGCACCGCCGCCAGCGCCTAACGCCGCACCACCGACAGTACCGGTTTCGCGCGGGGTGAATCCGCCAGCATAACATCCGGTCAACGTCGCCATCAGAATGGAGCAAATCAGTGCCAGGAAAGTACCCTTAAAGCTTCTGAAAAATGATAGGTTCAGCATATGAGTACCCTCGTCACTCCTCTTACCTGCTACAAGCAATCTCTTCACTCTCACTATCTGTTACGAATGTAAGGCTGGTTCGGTTACGTCGGTGGACGGATTGAGTGTTGAAGCGTGCTTTAGCCCGACAGCCCAATAAATATTGCAATTAGTGCACTAGGATTTTGGTAAACTTACCGTTCAGTTTGCCTGGACGTAGGAACAAAACGGAGGAAACGATACCTTGTTCTACCGATCGTCGATAAAGCCGAGATCGCACGCCTGTCAGGGCGATTTTGACTTGGGCTCGCGTGATCGTTAGGCTGGTCAGCCGATGGCCAAGAGCGCGCTAATCACTGGTATTACGGGGCAGGACGGCTCCTATCTGGCGGAGCTGTTGTTAGCCAAAGGGTACAAAGTTCATGGCGTGGTGCGGCGCACCTCGAGCTTCGCTACCGGCCGTATCGACCACCTGCGCAAGGGCTACGAGCGCGATCCCGACCTGCAATTGCACTACGGCGATCTGGGAGACGCGACCGGGCTTCGGCGAATTCTGGGACAGGCGATGCCCGATGAAGTCTACAATCTGGCGGCACAATCACACGTCAGAATTTCATTCGACCAACCCGAATACACGGCCGACGTAGTCGGCCTCGGCGCGCTGCGGCTGCTGGAGGCGATTCGCGACCATAACAAGCGCGTCGGACGATCGGTGCGCTTCTATCAAGCGGGCTCGTCGGAGATGTTCGGACAGGTGGCCGAGGTGCCGCAGACCGAGAACACGCCTTTCCATCCGCGGAGCCCCTACGCCTGCGCCAAAGTCTACGCCTACTGGCAAACGCGCAACTATCGCGAGGCCTACGGGCTGTTCGCGGTCAACGGAATCCTCTTCAATCACGAGTCGCCGCGGCGCGGTGAAAATTTCGTGACGCGCAAGATCACGCGCAGCGCGACGCGTATCAAGCTCGGCCTGCAGAGCAAGCTGCAGCTCGGCAATCTGGAGGCCAAGCGCGACTGGGGATTTGCCGGAGACTACGTCGAGGCGATGTGGCTGATGATGCAGCAGGAGCAGCCCGACGATTTCGTGGTTGCGACCGGTGAGAGCCATTCGGTGCAGGAATTCCTCGAGGTTGCGTTCGATCGATTGCAGCTTGACTGGCATAATTACGTCGAGCTCGACCCGCGTTTTTTGCGCCCGTCAGAAGTCGATATCCTGCTCGGCGACGCCGGCAAGGCTCGGCGGATGCTGAACTGGACGCCAAAAGTCAATTTTCAGAAATTAGTCGAAATGATGATCGACTCGGACATGGAATTGGCCCGTCGTGAGTTAAAGGCCAGTAGCTGAAACCGTACTCCATTTTGCATCGCGCGGGACGTCGAAGTAGACTAAGGCTCACTATGAGTAGCGTCGAGAGTCACAAGCGTAACGGTGCCAGTCGCGGCCGGGGGCGTGCTCCGGTTCATATCGAACCCAAGGGATGGGGCCGTGAAGTCTGGATTGCAAATAACGAGCTCTACT
>DATJOQ010000102.1:0-5381 GCA_035506935.1 Binataceae bacterium (SeqCode)
CGATATCTGGGAGCGTGCGACGCAAGCGGTCTTCGGCGAAGGCGCGGGAGGGGCTGAAGTGATGCTCGTCGGCGAACAACCCGGCAATCGAGAAGACATCGAGGGCCATCCGTTCGTCGGCCCGGCGGGCAAGCTGCTCGACGACGCGCTCGAGCAGGCTGGTATCGATCGCGCCCAGGTGTACGTCACCAATATCGTAAAACATTTCAATTCGACGCAGCGCGGCAAGCTTCGGATTCATAAAAAGCCCAACGCGAGGGAGATCGCGGCGTGCCGTCCGTGGCTCGAAGCCGAGATTGCGAGGGTTGGTCCCAAGGTGATCGTCTGCCTTGGCTCGACCGCTGCGCAGGCCCTGATAGCGCGCGATTTCCGTGTTCTGCGGCAGCGCGGCGAGGTGATGAAATCGCCGCTTGCCCCGCTGCTCGCTGCGACAGTTCATCCTTCATCGATCCTGCGCGCGCCAGACCATGAATCGAGGCACACCGCGATGCGACAGTTTGTCGAGGATTTGAAAACCATCGCGCGCCATCTGCCGGCCTTAGCTTTGAAGCGCGGCTGAGCGTTCGCGCTTTGTATCTCAATGAAGAAAAGTTTACAGGCTGCGCCGACGCGGTGGCAGGTGTGGCTTTTCCGAAAATGATTTTTTCTAAACGCCAGAAAAAACCCACCTGTAATAGACCGTGATCGGCAAAGATTGCCAATCCGAAGATCTCCGGGACGTATGCGGCATGATTGATGCTCCGTTAACTTCTGGTGCGCGATCTTAAAAGTTGAGGTAACGCCATGCCGGAAGAGGAAGTCTTGAGGCGAGCGCATGAGGACGAAGCCGAGGGCAAGGCGCCTTCCACGCAGGCCGGCGAGTTCGTGCGCGAGGAAATCCATCATGTGCGCGAAGGCAAGCACGGAGCGCGATCGGCCAAGCAGGCGATCGCGATCGGCTTATCGAAAGCGCGACGCGCGGGAGTTAAATTGCCTGCGCCCGGCTCGAACAGCTCCGAAAGCGTACGCCGCAAGGCGGCGCAGGATACGAAGAAGGGAAAGCAGCGAAAAAAGCGGAAGCCGGCGGCGAAGAGATCGCGCGCAACGAAAGGAGCGCTGAAACGCGAAGGACGGCAATCGGCATCACCTCGCGCGATGGCTCGGCAGGCGCGCACGAGCGCGTCTCGACGGACCAAGGGATCGCGCTCAGCGGCGGCGAAAAAGGCCGCGCGCACTCGCGCGCGAAATCGCACTCGACGATAAAATTGTGCGAGCAGTCATGCCCGCAAAAACCAACGCTCGGAAGCCCGCGAAAACCAAAACCCGCAAAGCGCCCACCAGAAAGTGGTCGCGCAATGTAAAAACCGAGTCGACCTTCCCGCCAAAGGGAACGTTTACGAAATCGGGCGAGGAGGTGGCGCGGATAATGGCGCGCAAAGACGTGTCCCCTGGCGGGGTCGGCTCGGCCATCAGGATGGTTCAAATGTTCATCAATCGGGGTGGAAAAAACTTAACTCCGACCCGAAAAAAAGAGCTCGAGAAGGCGAAACGAATTCTCCAGCGCAAGGAGCATCCGAAGCGCACCGGTTCCTGACTGGTTTTGTCCGGACTGGAAGGCGCAATTCGTCGACCGCTTTAAGAGCGATGAGACTTACGGCCGTTCTGAGTCAGCGCCGCTCGCTCGATCAGTCCCAATGCCTCTTCAGCATCGTTTAGCTGTAGAACTTTGAATTCGTTGCCCTCGGCCTGATGATAGGTCGAGAAAAAGCGTTCCACGTTCTCCACAAAATCCTTTGGTAGCTGATCGAGACTCTGTGGTGCGTCACCGTCCTTGAGCGAGATCGCGATAACGCGATCGTTACGATAAGTTTCTCCGCCTTCGGTCTGTTCCGCCTCGATGACTCCCAGTATCGCGCAGTCGACGGCGCATCCGACTGGCAGACTGGCGTTGCACACCAATATCATGTCGACCGGGTCGCCATCCGCCGCCTTGGTCTTGGGTACGAAACCGAAGTTGAACGGGAAGCAAAGACCCGGGACCAGGATCCGGTCTACGATATAACCGCCGCTCGATTCTTCGAGCTTGTACTTTATCCTGCTGTCCTTCGGCGTATCGACGATCATCCTGACTGTTGGATTGTCCATCGGAGACCTCTGGAAGGGAAATCGAGAACTGTTCCACGGTATCGAACGCACGAAACATGCCTGTGAGCGGCCGCGATTACCTCGTGATCGCGCGGCTAAAGCGATGCTGCTTGCGTGCAAATTATGGAAAACTTACAAGCAACCACGCGTGAGGGGGCAGTTGAAGATTATGGGAAGCAATGGCTATCAAATTCTGTACTCCTCTCTTAATGGACGCATAATTTTGTGGCAACGTTCGAACCTCTGAATCTTAAGCGCCGTTTCAACGGCACCTTGTTGCTCCCCGGCGATGCGGAATACGAAGCCGCGCGACGCGTCCACAACGGCGCGATCGATCGCCGCCCCGCTTTGGTCGCGATTTGCGCCGATGCGGATGACGTTCGCCGCGCGGTGGAATTCGCGCGCGAGCATCAATTGCTTACCGCGGTACGCAGCGGCGGACACAGCCAGGTTGGCCATTCGACCTGCGACGGCGGAATGATCATCGACTTGTCCGGGCTCAAGGAAATCCGCGTCGCTCGTGAGCGTGCGATCGCAAACGTGGGGGGTGGCGTGCGAGCCGCTGAATTGGACCGCGCCACTCAGGCCGTCGGGCTTGCGACGGTTTTAGGCCAATGTCCGTCAGTCGGCATTGGCGGCCTTACAACGGGTGGCGGCTTCGGATGGTTGACCGGTTCGCATGGACTGACCTGCGACAATTTACTGTCCGCCCAAGTCGTGACGGCGGATGGCGCCCAGATGCGCGCCGCTGCGGACGAGAACGACGATCTGTTTTGGGCGATCAGAGGCGGCGGCGGGAATTTCGGTATCGCGATACAGCTTGAGTATCGGCTTCATCCGGTGGGCCAAGTTGTGGGCGGAATTCTTTCGTATCCTTTGGTGCAGGCCCGCGAAGGCTTTGCGTTCGTGCGCGGGCTTCTCAGCCGTCAGGGTGATGCGTTGGGCGTGAGTTTTGGAATAAGACCGCTCGGCGAGAGTTCGGTCTTTGCGATCGCCGTCTGCTTTTGTGGAGATGCCAACGATGCGAAGCCGCTGCTGGACGAGCTTCAGTCGTTCGCCTGCCCAATCGATGGCTCGATCAGTCCGCTGCCGTATCTGCAGATGCAATCGCTATCCAGCGGATCGCCGTCTGGGACGTGTCTGCATAACATCGGCGGCTTCATCAGAGAATTGTCCGATAAGGCTATCGACACGATCATTGAGTGTGTGAGAAGCAACCCGTGCGCGAGCAAATCGTTTTGGTTCGATCGTTACCACGGAGCGATGTGTCGCGTTGCGCAGCCCGCGACGGCATTTCCAGTCCGCGAGGCAGGCTTCGGATTTTTGATCGAAGCGGAGTGGAATTCATCTGCCAACGGTCGTCCTCAGGTCGATTGGGTTAACCAATCGCTAAAGGCGATGGAGCCTTTTTCAGCGGACATCACTTACGTCGCCAACCTCGGCGCGGATAGTCCGGAACGAGTAAGATCCAGCTATGGCCCGAATTACACTCGCCTGAGTTTAATCAAACGCAAATACGATCCTGACAATTTCTTTCAGCTCAACCAGAACATCGCCCCAGCCTGACACTTCGGCCTTTGTTGCTCGACGGGGATTGAGTGGTGCCTTTGCTTTCCTCTTTGAATAGTTCTAATCGATGACTGAAATCCGATTGGAGCATGAGGCGATTAACTAGCGCTCGTGCCTTGAAGTAAAGTCGCTGCGCGCGAACGCCGGCAGACCGATCGAGTATGTCGATACACTGCGCGAAGTGCGGGATTGAGAACCCGACCGGCCATAAATTCTGCGGCGAATGCGGCGCTGCATTGGCGCGGCTGCCTGACGCGCCGATAGCCGGACGGAGTGAACCACACGAGACGCCCGAGGGCGAACGCCGCCAGCTAACGGTGATGTTTTGCGACGTGGTCGATTCGACCGCGCTGTCGGAGCGGCTCGACCCCGAAGATCTGCGCGACCTGATGCGCTTGTATCAGCAGGTCTGCGTCAGCGCCATCACGTCATTCGACGGTTATGTGGCCAAGTATCTAGGCGACGGATTGTTGGCCTACTTCGGTTATCCGCAGGCGCATGAAGACGACGCCGCGCGCGCGGTGCGCGCGGGACTGGCACTCATCGAAGCTATTCGCGGAGCTCGATTGCCACATCCGCTGCACGTTCGGGTTGGCATCCACACCGGATTGGTGGTCGCGGGCGAGATGGGCAGCGGCGAATATCAGGAGCATCGCGCGATCGTGGGCGAGACGCCCAATCTCGCGGCGCGACTGCAAGAGCAGGCATCGCCCGGCAGCGTGGTAATCAGCAGCGCGACCTATCATCTGGTTGCGGGCTTGTTCGGATGCGAAGAGATGGGCCGGCGCGCGCTGAAAGGAATCTCTGTGCCTGTATCAGTGTATCGCGTGATGCGCGAGGCTGAGGAGCAGAGCCGCTTCGAGGTCGCGGTGAAGACCGGGCTTACTCCGCTGGTCGGCCGCGAGCATGAACTGGGTCTGTTGCGGGAGCGCTGGGAGAGAGCGCGCCAGGGCCAAGGCCAAATCGTGCTTCTGAGCGGCGAGCCGGGAATCGGCAAATCACGGCTGATGCAAACGCTCGGGCAGCAGGCGCTAAGCGAAGGCGCCATCCGGATTGAATTTCGCTGCTCTCCGTACCATCAGAACAGCGCCTTCTATCCGATTATCGATCACCTGCAGCGCCTCCTGAAGTTCGACCGTGAAGATTCGCCGGAGATTAAGCTGGGCAAGCTCGCCGGCTCGCTTTCGCGTTGTCGGTTCCCGCAAGCCGACACTCTACCTCTGCTGGCCTCGCTGCTCTCGCTGCCGCAACCTGCTGGCACTTCTCCACTCATTTCAAGTCCGCAAAAGCAAAAGGAGAAAACGCAGGCTGCCTTGGCCGCGTGGGTTCTGGAGGATGGAGAGCGGGCGCCAATTTGTTGCGTCTGGGAAGATCTGCACTGGGCCGATCCTTCCAGTCTGGAGTTCCTCACGCTTCTGCTCGACCAGGTACCGGCGATGCATCTTCTGCTCCTGCTCGCCTTCCGTCCCGATTTTCGCCCAAGTTGGCCGCCACGCTCGCACATGGCCCACCTGGCCCTACCTCGCCTTGGCCGGCACGAGATAAAGACCATGGTGGAGCGGATGACAGGCGGCAGAGAACTACCGGCTCAGATAATGCAGGAGGTGGTAAGCAAGACCGATGGAGTGCCGCTCTTCGTCGAAGAGTTGACCAGGACAGTTATCGAGTCGGGGTTGTTGCGAGAGGAG
>DATJOQ010000103.1:0-6803 GCA_035506935.1 Binataceae bacterium (SeqCode)
TCGAAACGCGGCTGGAAGAAGCCGGCAACCTGCGGATAATAAATCGACGCGAAGTACACGCCGCCCGCGAGCGCCAGGATTGAAGTAGCCATCCGCAGCACACCACGCATCAAGCCGTAAATCGCGGCCAGCGCGACCACCACCAGGATGACCGAATCGAGTACGTTCATCTTGCTGTCGTGCGTATAATAATGGGTATCGCGTAAACAAGCGTCTGCTGCACGATTTTCCTACCCACTCGACTGGCGGAAGCGGATGCTGTTATCAGGTAGACGATGGCTTGGGTTTATATCGACGAGTTGAGCGGCCACGTGGGCGAGGAAGTGACGCTCAAAGGATGGCTCTATCAGCGCCGCTCGAGCGGCAAAATCCATTTCCTGGTAATTCGCGACGGCACCGGGCTCTGCCAGTGCGTGGCCTCGCGCGCCGATCTCGGCGCCGAAAGCTTCGAAGCCGCCGATCATCTTGCGCAGGAAACCTCGCTCGAGGTCACCGGGGTCGTGCGCGAGGACAAACGCGCGCCGGGCGGCTACGAGCTCTCGCTCAAGAGTTACAAAGTTTACGGCCCTTCCGTCGATTATCCGATCACGCCCAAGGAGCACGGCGTGAGCTTCCTGCACGACAATCGCCATCTGTGGCTGCGCTCCTCGCGCCAGCACGCGATTCTGCGCATCCGCAGCGAGATCGAGAGCGCCTGCCGCGACTTCTTCCATCAGCGCGGTTTCGTTCTGTTCGACTCGCCGATCCTGACACCGTCGGCGTGCGAAGGCACCACCAATCTGTTCGAGACCGACTACTTCGGCGATCGCAAGGCATATCTCACTCAGAGCGGCCAGCTCTACTCCGAGGCGGGCGCGATGGCGTTCGGCAAGGTCTACTGTTTCGGTCCGACGTTTCGCGCGGAGAAATCGAAAACCCGCCGCCACCTGACCGAGTTCTGGATGGTCGAGCCGGAGGTCGCGTTCTACACGCTGAAGGAGGACATGGAGCTGGCGGAGGATTTCGTCGCGTATATCGTCGCGCGCACGCTGGAGCACCGGCGCGAAGAGCTGAAAGTCCTCGAACGCGACGTGACTAAACTGGAACGGGTGGTAACGCCTTTCCCGCGTATCACTTATGATGAGGCGATCGAGCGGCTCAAGGCCAAGGGCTTCGCCGCGCAATGGGGTGACGATCTCGGCGCCGACGAAGAGACCGCGCTGTCCGAAGAATTCGATCGTCCCGTGATGGTGCATCGCTATCCGGCCCAGTGCAAAGCGTTTTACATGAAGCAGGACCCCGAGCGCCCCGAGGTTGCGCTGTGCGTCGACATGTTGGCGCCGGAGGGCTACGGCGAGATCATCGGCGGTGGCCAGCGCGAGGACGATTACGAAACGCTCAAGCGCAAGATCGAGAGCCACTCGCTGCCGATGGAAGCGTTTCAATGGTACCTCGATCTGCGCCGCTACGGCTCGGTGCCGCACGCCGGCTTCGGGATGGGAATCGAGCGCGCGCTATGCTGGATCTGCGGGCTACATCACGTGCGCGAGGCATTGCCGTTCCCGCGCATGATGGAACGCCTCGATCCCTGATCTTCAATTCGGCGTTCGCGAATTGAATCGAGTGCGGTTTCCGTAGGCGGCGCGCCGCAGTGTATTCTGACGCAATCGATCTATGAGTGCCGCCGCTACCACGCCAGCAACGCATCACGACGCCGCGCTCGAGTTCTCCGCGGGGCGGAAGTGGATTATCGCGCTGTCGGTAATGCTCGGAACCGTGCTCGAGGTGCTCGACAGCTCGATCGTGAACGTCTCGCTGCCGCACATGCAGGGCAGCTTCTCCGCCAGCGTCGACGAAATCGCGTGGGTGGTCACGAGCTACCTGGTAGCGGCCGGAATCATGATCCCGATGACCGGATGGATCGCGGGACGCTTCGGGCGCAAGCGCTACTTCATCATCTCGATCACCGCGTTCGTGATCGCTTCGGCGTTGTGCGGGATTGCGCAATCGCTCAACCAGATCGTGTTTTTCCGCCTGCTCCAGGGTGCGGCGGGCGCGGCGATGATGCCGCTGTCGCAGGCGATCCTGATGGAGACCTTTCCGCCCCACGAGCAGGCGATGGCGATGGCGATCTGGGGCATGGGGCTGATGGTCGCGCCCATCATGGGTCCGACGGTCGGCGGATGGATTACCGATGCGGCGACCTGGCGCTGGAATTTTTATATCAACGTGCCGATCGGCACCGCCGCCGGCTTCCTCGTGTCGCGCTTCGTCGAGGATCCTGCCTACCTCCATCATCTGCGGCAGAAAAGCGGCGTCGATTATCTCGGCATTGTCTGCCTGGTGGTCGCGCTCGGGCTTGCGGAAATCGTGCTCGACCGCGGCGAGCGCGCCGATTGGTTTCAGTCGCCGTGGGTTTGGTACTGCACGCTAACCGCGCTGACCGCATTCGCCATCCTCGGCTATCACGAATGGCGCACGCCCGAGCCAATCGTCGCCGTACGCATCCTGACTAACCGCAACTTCACCCTGCCGATGGCGCTGGTGATTTTTCTGACCTTCACTGCCTACGGCACCGCGATTCTGAATCCGGTCTTCCTGCAGGAACTGCTCGGCTACACCGCGTCGAAGGCGGGCATGGTGATGGCGCCGCGCGGATTCGGAACCATGATGGCGATGCTGGTGTTGGGCACGCTGGCGCGGCGCGGAGCCGACACCCGTCCATTGGTGGGAATCGGCTTCTGCCTAATCGCGCTGGCGCTGTGGTTCATGGCGCACTTCAACCTGACTGTGAGTATCTTCTCGATCGTATGGCCCACGATCGTGCAAGGGCTCGGAATGGGATTGGTGTTTCCCGGCCTATCGGCAGCAGCGCTCTCGACGATCGAAAGGCCGAAGATGGGCTACGCCACCAGCCTGTTCGCGGTCACGCGCAATCTCGGCGCCGCGATCGGCACTTCGGCGCTGACCACGATGCTGGTGCGGCGCGAGCAGATTCGGCAGAGCTATTTAGTCGAGCACTTTTCGGTCTTCACCATGGCGCGATTGCAGAATGTGCCGGGCGTGAACATGGATTACGTGCATCAACTCTCGACCGGCCAAAAGCAGGGCCTGGTGATGCTTTACGGTTTCGTACAGCGCCACGCGATGATGCTGTCGTTCAACGACCTCTATCGCTTCTTGTGCGGACTGATGCTCCTCGCAGCGCCGGCCTGTTTTTTTCTCAGGCGCGACACCCGCGGCCGCCCCGTCACCGACGCGCATTAGCGGAGTCCGAGCTTTTCTTTGTCACCCTGAACGCGCAGCGGAGTCGAAGGATCTGCGCGAAGCGATTATCTGGGGAAGCTTGGGAACTGCCAGAAAATAGCTTCGCGTAGATTCCTCGCTCCGCCTACTTCGCTCGGAATGACAAAAAAGCTGCGCGGAAGATCGAACTACACCAACGCCGTTGCAGAAGTCGTGTTTCGAGGTACATCCCTGGCGAAAAACCGCTCCTCCAGCGCGCGCGAGCCTTCCTCCATCACGTCGCGAACGATCTGCCCGGCCGGTTTGATGCTATTGATCATTCCCGCGGTCTGGCCGCACGCGAGTCCGCCCTCATCCACCGCGCCTTCGTAGCGCGCTTTCTGCGCCAGTGGAAAACCGACCTTCAAAGACTGGATCGGAAATGGCTCTATCTCGGCTTCGCGCCCGACCCATGAATCGGTGAACTTGTTGCGCACCAGCCGACAAGGCTTGCCGGAATGGCATCGCGTGATGGTCGTGCCTTCCTCGTCGATCTCGACGATCTTGTTCTTGTAATTCACGTGCGCGTAGCACTCGACCGAAGCCACGAACCGGGTGCCCATCCAGATTCCTTGCGCGCCCAGCGCGAGCGCGGCGAGCAGTCCGCGGCCGTCGCCGATTCCACCTGCCGCGAGCACCGGTACGCGCACCGCGTCTACGATCTGTGGCACCAGCGTCATGGTTCCGATGCGACCGGTGTGGCCGCCGGCTTCGTGGCCCTGCGCGATGATCACATCGACACCCGAGGCTTCCAGCCGCCGCGCCTGTTTGACGTTGCCGCATAGCGCCATCACGGTCACACCCTGGCGGCGCGCGCGCTCGATAATCCCGGCGGGATTGCCCAGCCCGGCCGCGATTACGGGCACCTGCTCCTCGAAAGTTGTGTCGATCAGTTTCTGAACGTTACCGGTGTAGTTCACGACGTTCTTTTCGGTTTTGTCCGCCTTGATCTCCGCAAACAGCAGATCGACCGCAAACGGACGATCGGTCATCGCGCGGCATCGCCCAATTTGATCTCTCAATTCTCGATCGTTCATGGTGCCTGCACCGATACATCCCAGGCCGCCCGCGTTCGAAACCGCCGCGGCCAATTCCGCATGCGCCACGAAACCCATCCCGGCCTGAAAAACCGGAAAGCGGATACCCAAGCGGCGACAGATCGGAGTTTCGAACACGGAACTCGAGTTCATTAGACTCACCTCATTCAGGATATAACGAAAACAGTATGACGATGGCGAAAAACTCACGATAATCAAGCATTGTCAAGCACTTGCGCGAAAAATCTGATCGCCCTCAGGCGTTGCTTAAGCCTATCACTCCGCGCTAGAAAATTACTCTGCAGCACCGGAGGTGACGCGTGAGCGAAGCGACGCTGCTGAACCCGCAACTGGGTTCGGCGTCAGCCAGGGGCGAATTCGCTGCCCCGACTTTTTCGCCTGACGAGAAGGCACATAGCTTTCTCGAATTAGCGATCCGACGGCCACACAGGGTTTGAATATGGCCGAGCCGATTACGCTGTACGTCACGACGGGATCTCCCTACTGCGCAGCCAAGCGGTCCGATCTCCAACAAAAGCGGATAAAGTTCAAGGAAATAAACGTTACCGAACGGCCGGGGGTAATACCCGGTCTGCTGCGCCTGGCCAAGGGCGAACGTTTGGCTCCTGTTATCATTGAGGGCGAGCGCGTTAGCATCGCACCCCAGGGAGGTCGAGACTTTTGAAGAACGGGCCGGTGGTCCGAAAATGCTTCAACGTCGCCCGGCCGAGTCAGGGCGGTGCGCGGCCGCTTAAGCCGCTCGCCTCTTTGCGCGGACTGATCGGTCAGTCCGAGATGGATCAATTCCCTGCCGGTCCTGCTACAGCCTCCTCGACCGAAATTTTCTCGATGCGCTTGGGTAGTTGCCTGCCGATCAATCTGCGTGAGTTCTTGATCGCCGAATTCGGCGGCGGGTTACGAATCGAGGATGACGTGATTTATTTCCTGCGCCCTCGCGCGGGCGATCTTTTCGTGCGCGAGCTGGCGCGCGCAATCCGGCGATTCTCTTATCTAAGGGCGCAGGAGCACTGGATCGAGTACGCGATCGAGCTGTCGCGGCTGGAGGCCGATTTGGGGCGCCAGTCAGCGCCAGATCATGCGTCCGTCCTGTGCCTGGAATGCGAGCACTTCACCACCGGCAAGCTGGCTGAGCATCAGGGCGAGCGCTGCGTGCCGATTGTTCTGGCCAGGGCTGAAGGCGACACTCCGATAAGGCCGTCTTCCAAGGGCGGCGGGATCGTTTCGGGACGCGGCCTTTACCCACTAATCGAGGAGTTCCGCAAATCGCGCCAGACGGCGGGTCTGTCTCATTACGGTTTGGATTACTACGTCGCCAACGACCATATCGTTTTCACCTGGCAGCGGCCGCGCAAAACTGAGGTAGTGAGACCGAGCTGCACCCTGGTCACGAAAGATCGCCCCGCGCAACGGCCTAGGCTGGGCCGCTGAATCAGCCCACCACGGGACGGTCGTCCGGCGCTGTTCGCGAGCTAAATTAGCGAATTTTTTGGCGTCACATCGCTGAGGCGCGGCGGCGACGCTGCTCTTTGCGGCGGCGGCGTTGGGCTTCAGATCGCTTGCGCTTGCGGCGGACACTGGGCTTCTCGTAAAAAGCCCGCTTCTTCATCTCTTTGAAAACGCCCTCCTTCGCCAGCTTGCGCTTGAGCACGCGCATCGCCTGGTCGAGGGAGCCCTCAACTCGTATCTCCATAATCCTCCGTTTGTCCGCCGAATAACCAAACTACTCTAAGTCCCAGCGCCGGACCATGTCAACGTTGGATGGCTTCCCGTAAGGCGAAGCTTCGATGACAGTTTGGCGGCTGTCGGATCTACGACGCCGCTCTTCGCCCTGCGCGGATGGTGTCGTATGTTCGATTTGCAACTAATCAAATCCGGCAGGAGGAAGCGATGGATCTCGGTTTGAAAGGCAAAGTTGCACTGATCACCGGAGCCAGCCGCGGGCTGGGGCGCGCGATTGCGCAGGCGCTCGCCGACGAGGGCGCGAATATCAGCATCTGCGCCCGCGGTGCCGACGCACTCCGGCAGGCCGCACATGAACTCGAGTCGGGGGGCCATCATGTGATGGCCGAGGCAGTCGACGTAACCGACGGCACGCAGGTCCAGCGATTAGTCGAACAGACGCGCGAGCGCTTCGGCGCTATCGATATCCTGGTCAACAACGCCGGAGGCGCGCGGCCGGGCGCGCTCGATCAGCTCACCAGCTCGGCCTGGCTCGAATCATTCAACCTGAATTTCTTCGGACCTGTGACGCTCTCGCGCTTGTGCGCGGCCGAGATGGAAAAAATGGGCGGCGGATCGATTATCAATATCGCCTCGATTTACGGACGCGAGGCCGGAGGGCCTCTCACCTACAACGCGTCAAAGGCGGCACTGATTTCGTTCACCAAGATGCTCGCGCGCGAGCTGGCGCCCAAGGGCATTCGAGTGAATTCGGTCGCGCCCGGATCGATTCTCTATCCGGGCGGCACCTGGGAAAAGCGG
>DATJOQ010000104.1:0-7293 GCA_035506935.1 Binataceae bacterium (SeqCode)
CCACCCCGGTCCGGGTCCGGGGCTGCGGCGGCGGCCAAAGGCGCCGCCGCAGCCCCGGACCCGGGCACGCCAGTCTGATTCGCGAGCCGATCACGCAGCGCATGATAGACCGCTTCGAACACCGCGTTCGCTCGGCGAAAACGCACCTCGGTTTTCATCGGATGCACGTTGACGTCGACTTCGTCGGGGCGCAGCTCGAGCACCAGCGCGACCGCCGGATAGCGGCCGCGCGGAAGCAGCGTCGCGTAGGCCTGCGCGACCGCGCGCAGCAACAATCGGTCGCGCACCGAGCGGCGGTTGACGAAGGTAAACAGCATCCGCGCGGTCGGAAACGAATCCTGGCTCACGGTCGCAAGCCCGCTTATCCGCATCCCTTCGCGCTCCAGCGAGAACGGCAGCATCCGCTCCGCCAGCTTAGGTCCAAACAACTGACGGACGCGCTCAAGCGCGCTCCGCGCTCGCGTCAGCTCGAGTAGCGGACGGCCGTCGGCGACCAGGGCGAGCGCGACGCCAAAATTTCCCAGCGCGAGACGCTGCGCCGCTTCCGCCACCGCGCTCTGCTCGGTCGCGGGTGCCTTCAGGAACTTGAGACGCGCCGGGGTGTTGAAAAAAAGCTCGCGCACCTCGATTCGCGTTCCCGCCGCCATCGCGCATTCGCGCTCCTCAGTGAGTTCGCCGCCGACCACGCTCAGATGAACTCCGGTCAGGTCTGCAGCCCGGCGGGTCTTGAGCTCCATGCGCGAGACGCTCGCGATCGAAGCCAGTGCCTCGCCGCGAAAACCCATCGTGCGAATAGCCGCCAGGTCGGAGGCATCGCGAATCTTCGAGGTGGCGTGGCGCCGCAGGCAGAGGATCGCGTCGGCGCGGCTCATCCCGGAGCCGTCGTCGGTGACTGTGATCAGATCGCGACCACCGCCCGCAATTTCGACGGTCATCGCATGCGCGCCGGCATCGAGGGAGTTTTCGATCAGCTCTTTGACCGCGGAAGCCGGCCGCTCGACCACCTCACCGGCCGCAATCTGACTGGCGACCTGCTCAGGAAGGATGTGGATCAGCCGTTCTAACATCTGGTGGCCGCCGAGCAGATTATCAGGCCCGCGCGCGGCGTTTACAAGTGACTTCGGCCGCCTGCCGATCACTCTTTCCACCGCTTGCCGCTCCCGCTAGGCTAGAACATTTACTCAGAACGTCGAGCGGGAGCACAGGTGAAATGAGGAATTGCGCGATTTGCGGCAAACAGCCGTCGGTGGGCAACAACGTCAGTCATGCGAACAATCGGACCAAGCGGCGATGGAACCCGAATTTGCAGGAAGTACGCGCGAAGGTCGGCGGCGGCGTCACCCGAATGCTGGTGTGCACGCGATGTATCCGCAGCGGCAAGGTCAAGAAGAGCGCGTGAACTGCGAGTCACTCGCTACGAGTGCAATGTTCCGAACGCGACAACCGATTCAGCTTGCCTGCGCGTTGCGGGCGTATTGCAAGTAACGGAACCGGTTCCGAATGGGACGAATCCTGTGCTGAAACAGCTTCTGGCGCTGATATCGATCCTGATAGGCGTGTCGAGTGTGGCGATCGGCGCGCAAGCTGCGTTAATCAGTGGAGTGCTGACCACGGTCGACGGCCAACCCGCGTCCGATCGGCAAATCCATTTCGAGAATCGCGTAAGCGGCACCCTGTACCTGGTGCGGACCAACGCTGACGGTGCGTTCTCGGCCGATCTTCCGCCCGGCCTCTATGACTTGCGCCGGGAAACCGGGCCGGTCATCCGCGCCGGAATCGCGGTCGACGAGTCGAGCCACGACCTCGGCAAGGTGCCAGAGAACGAGGTCAGCTTCTGGTCCCATCTGTTCGAGCTCGAATCGCTCGGTGAGCGTACGGTGAAGAGCCCGGCGCCGGCGACCGCCAATTTACCCGGCGGCGCTATCGATATGAGCCCACCCGCGGCCGGTCCCGCCCCCACCGTCTCCGCTCGCTAGGCCGCCAACGGCTTTGGACCTCAGCGCCGCGCAGCGCCACGCGCCTTGAGTTGTGCGAAGTTCGCTAACTGCCTTCGCGGTTGCGGAATGCGCGATGGGGATCGGGCGGCAGGTTCAGCATATCCTTGCGGAAAAAATCGCTCAGATATTCGATTAGCTCGCGCATCGAGACCACGCCGGTCGGGAGGCCCTGCTCGTCGACCAGCGGAATGTGCCGAAAGCCCTCTACTACCATCCGATTAAGTGCAAACGCGACATTTGATTCGGCAGGAAGCGCCACCGGATCGCGCGTCATGTAGTCGGTGATCCTGGCCTGCTTCAGATCGATCGAGAGACCGGCCACCTTCAGCAGCACGTCGCGCTCGGTGAAGATCCCCACCAGCTTGTCGCCGCTCACCACCAGCACGCAGGAGCGCCGCTCCTGCTGCATCACCGCGATCGCTTCGGCCAGGCTGGCGCCGGCGCCGACGATCAGCGCGGGATGGCCGATTGCGTCGCCGAGCTGCTCATCGATCAGGGCCGATTCCAGATCACATGGTCCGGGTTGTTCTTCCGCCTGCGCGCGCTCGAGTTCTTCCTCGCGAGACATCGGAGTGCCCTCCCCTTCGCCACAGGTTATTTTGGGGACACCTATGCTAGGCGCTTGGCCGACGCTTAGGCAAGCCGCGCCGGTGGCATGGTCTGCATCAAAGTCGGCATTTCTGCAGCCGAATCGCTTCGCCGATAGGATACGGATACGCGCGCGGACGCATTGCACTTTGCCTTTGCGATCGGCTTAGTATAGATGCGAATTGGAGCGGAGTTTCTCAAACAAAATCGCAAGCCACTCACAAAAAAGCGGAGGCGAATATGCCGCAGCGTGCAGGTAAGATTAAACTCCCCAAGGGCAAAAAAATTGCCGTAAATATCGGCACCGATTTCGACGCGCAGGCGATCTGGATCGGCTCTTTCAACCTCACCTCGCCTGCCTATATGTCGCGTGGCGAGTTCGGCGCGGAAGTCGGCGCGCCTCGGCTGCTCAAGTTGTTTGACAAGCTCAAGATCAAAATCGATTGGTGCATCCCGGGCCACACCGTCGATACCTGGCCGTCGCTGTGCAAAGAGATTGTCGCAGCCGGCCACGAGATCGGCCATCACGGTTACGTCCACGAAAATCCCACTCCGATGAAGCTGGATGAAGAAACCAGAGTGATGGAGATGGGGCTCGAGGCGCTCGCCCGTATCGGTGTGAAGCCGCGCGTGTATCGTTCGCCTTACTGGGACTTCAGCCCCAACACAGTATCCGTTCTCGAAAAATACGGCTTCCAGGCCGACAGCAGCCTGATGGCCAACGACTTCCATCCGTACAAGATTCGCCACGTCGAAGTGAACGCCGACAAGGCCAACGTCTTCGGCAAAGAAAGTTCAGTCCTCGAAATTCCGGTCTCCTGGTACCTCGACGACTTCCCGCCGACCGAGTACATGACCGGAAAGCAGGAAGGCATGAATCCGGCGCCGGATATTTTCGGCCGCTGGAAGGACATCTTCGACTACGCGGTCAAGAACGAAGAGAACGCGTGCTACGTGCTGTGCACCCATCCGCAAACGATCGCGCGGGCGCATCTGCTGCCACGGCTCGAAGAGCTGGTCCTCTATATGAAGGAAAAGAACGCATGGTTCGCGACGCTGGGTGAGATTCACGACGCAACGGAGTTTTAGCGCGGGGTCATCACATTTTCTTTCGCCACTGATCGAGCCGGTCGGGGAGCATCCGACTCCCCGACCGGCATAACCCCGCCTGACGGGAAACGCGTAGCACGGATCATTGCGTATCGCGCGAGTCGAGCGATACGCGGCTTGAGTCTTTGCGCTGGGGCACGCCGATATAATCTCTTGCCCGCGACGAATCAGGAGAAACGCAAATGGATTTACGCAAGAAGGTGCAGGAACTGGTAAAGGAAAGCGATTGCGTCGATCTGCTCACCAAATGGGTCGCGGTCAATACCGAGAATCCGCCGGGTTTGGAGAATCCATTGGCGGAGATGATTCACGGTCAGCTCAAGCAATGGGGATTCGATTCCGAATTATTCGAGACCGTACCGAATCGGCTCGACGTGATCGCGAACGTTGTCGGATCTCAAGGAAAGCCGCGCCTGATGTTCAACGGGCACATGGACGTGGTGCCCGCGGGCGAGCGCTCGCATTGGACCGTCACCGACCCGTACAAGCCGGTGGTCAAGGACGGCAAGCTCTACGGCCGCGGGAGCTGCGATCAGAAAGGCGGGCTGGTCGCGCAAACGCTAGCGGCCAAAGCGCTCAAGGACGCTGGCCTCAAGCTCAAGGGTGATCTGATTCTCACCTACGTGATCGGCGAGGAGATGGGAGAGCCGGGAAGCAAATACCTTTTCACCAAGAAACGCTTGCAAGCGGACTGGGGCGTGGTTACCGAACCGACCGGCACCACCGAGGGCCTGCGCGTCGCGGTGGCGCAGTGCGGACTGGTGTGGCTCCATATCGCGGTGCGCGGCCAATCGACCCACGCGAGCACGCCACACGCCGGAATCAACGCGATCAGCAAGGGGACGCGAGTGGTTCAGGCGTTGGAGAAGTATCATCAGGAACTCTCCGGCCGGAAGCACGCGCTAATCGCGCCGCCGCGATGCACGGTCACCAACTTCCAGGCGGGTATCAAGGAAAACGTGATCCCGGATCTGTGCAAGATAACCGTCGATCGCCGCATGATACCGGGCGAAACCGTGAAGCAGGTGGTCGGAGAAGTCACGGATATCCTGGAGGGCCTCAAGAAGAACGATCCAGATTTCCGCTACACGATGAAGTACGGCAGCGATTGTTACGACACCGAAGGCACCGGCGTTTACGAGGCCTCGGAAAGCCCGGAGAACTCAAAGCTCTGCCAGACCATGCTCAAAAATCAGAAAGACGTGACGGGAGCGGCGCCGCCGGTGTGGGGCACGCCCTATTCCTCCGACATGCGGAACCTGGTGCACGACGGCAAGATCGAAACCGTCACGTTTGGCCCCGGGATGGTCGAATGGTGCCATCGGCCGGACGAATACGTCGCGGTGCAGGAGGTCGTCGACGTCGCGCGCGTGCTCGCGCTGACCGCGATGGATCTGCTGGGCTGAGCGGGCGCGTCCGACCGATATACTTGCTGGTACCAGTCGCGGGCCGCGCCGGGCCTCGAACGCGGCTGAAGCCCTCAGCCGGGGCAAACCCTCAGGCAGCATAATTGTTTGCGGTGCGACAAGAAGTAGCTGTATAAGGCACTAAGTACATACTTCCTGCGGAAGCTTCTTCCTCGCGGTCTGATTCGCCAATGCGTCATCGTCTGGAGGACGCCATGAACGAACTTCCGAAGCCGGCAATCAACGGATCGCACAACGGGAAGCCAATCTGCTTTCCGCAGGCCGATGGATCGCGCATCCCTTACGAAGTCTACAGCTCGCCGGAAATTTACGCGCTGGAGCAGGAGCGGATCTTCCGCGGGCCGACCTGGAGCTTCGTCGCACTCGAAGCGGAAATCCCCAACCCGCACGATTTCAAGAGCTCCTTCGTCGGCGACACGCCGATGGTGGTGACGCGCAACGACGACAATAGTCTCAGCGCGTGGGTTAACCGATGCGCCCATCGCGGCGCGATAGTATGCCGTTCCGCGCGCGGCAACGCGCGCAGTCACGTCTGCGCGTACCACCAATGGAGCTACGACACGCGCGGCAACTTGAGAGGGATACCGTTCAAGCACGGGGTCAAGGGGATGCCGGGGATGCCGTCCGACTTCGACCACAAGGATCACGGCCTGCAGCCGCTTCGGGTCGACAGCTATCGCGGCCTGGTGTTCGCAAGCTTCAGCGATCAGACGCCACCGCTTTACGATTATATCGGCCCCGCGATGCGACCCGGAATCGATAGGATCTTACACAAGCCGATTGTGTATCTCGGATGCACCCGGCAGTACGTGAAGGCAAACTGGAAGCTCTACAACGAAAACGTCAGAGACCCGTATCACGCTTCGTTGCTGCATGCCTTCTTCAGCACCTTCAACATTTATCGTGCGGGAATGCGGTTCCGGATCGTGATGAGCGACGACGGCATGCACGACTGGCTGATGGCATTTCACGGCGAAGGTGACGACGGCAACAGCGCCGCCTACCGGGAGAAGGTTGCTTCATTCAAGGAAGGGCTGCGACTCGAGCATACGGCTCTGCTCGACAACGTCAAGGAATACGACGAATTCGTCAACACCCACATCCAGCCGATCTTTCCGCAGCTGGTGGTGACGCAAATTCAGAACACTCTCGCGGTGCGCCAAATATTGCCCAAGGGGCCAGGAAATTTTGAGTTGATCTTTTATTTCTTCGGCTACGCCGATGATACGCCCGAGATGCGGACGCATCGCATGATGCAGGCCAATCTGGTCGGACCAGCCGGCCTGATCTCGATGGAAGACGGACTCGCAACCGAACTGGTGCAGCGCGCCACCGCCGACGGCAGCGACGCAGCGGCGATCGCCGAGATGGGACGCGGCGTGCCCGACGAACAGCAGATCCCGTCCGGTATTTCGGAGGGACATATCAGGGCGTTCTGGCGCGGATATCAGGAGTTGATGGGACTATGAGCGCGTCGACGATAGCTGAAATCGAACGTCACGGCGCGGAAACGGCGCTGGCCGAGATCAGGCTCTGGTTCGAGTTGTATCGATTGCAGGAGCGCTATATCAGCGCGATCGACGCTGACCGGCTCGAGGAGTGGCCGGATTTTTTTACCGAGGACGGCGTCTACGAAATCGTTCCCAAAGAAAACGCTGATCTGGGCCTGCCGGTGGGAATTTTTCACTGCTTCGGCCGCCCGATGCTCCGCGATCGTATCACCTCGCTGCGTAATGCCAATCTGTACGAGGCGCACATCTATCGCCACATGACCTCGGGCCTCGAGTTCACCATGGTCGACGACAGCACGGTCGATATGCAGTCGAACTATGTAGTGGTGCAGACTCTGACCGACGGCGAATCGCGCGTATATCAGGCCGGCCGCTACTTCGATCGCGTGGTGCGCACCGCTGAGGGATGGCGCTATCAGCGCAAGCGCGCGGTCTATGACACCTCGCGCGTTCAGACTTTGTTAGTCACGCCGGTGTGATTCCTGTCGAGCCTAGGGCGTCATACAGCCCAATGGCAGGCCGCCTCAATCGAGCGGATATCATTGTTACTGAGGGTCGTATTCCCGGGTCCTCGGGTTTCGAACAACTTCCTTACGCTGCAGGGAGGATATCATGTCTCGATTGTCGCATATCTAATGTCACTGCTGATTGTCGCCGCGG
>DATJOQ010000105.1:0-7806 GCA_035506935.1 Binataceae bacterium (SeqCode)
TTGGTCTTCGCGACGGTGAGTTTCGCGCGACCGATATTCGTGTCGGCGCCGACGTAACCCGATTCTCGATAGTTCGCGGCAATCAGCGCGTCGCTTCCGATATGGCGCTGCCGGTCGGCGGCAGAATGAACGTCGCCAACGCGCTCGGAGTCTACGTGCTGCTGCGCGAAATCGGCCTTGGGCACGACGAAATCGCGCGCGGACTGGCCTCGTTTAGCGGTGTGGTGCGCCGGCAGGAGGTGATCGGCGAGGCCGGTGGCGTCACGATCGTGGACGACTTCGCGCACCATCCGACCGCGATCCGCGTTACGCTCGAAGCCGTGGCCGAGCGCTTTGCGGGCCGTCGAATTCTGGCGGCATTCGAGCCGCGCTCAAACACCAGTCGGCGGAGCGTGTTTCAAGCCGAATTCGCGGCTGCCTTCGATCGCGCCGCGCGAGTCTATCTAGCTCCGGTCTACTTCAAGGAAAACGATCCGATTCCGGTTGCCGAGCGGCTTGCAACCGACGTGCTGGCGGGCGTGATCAGCGCGCGCGGGCCGCAGGCCAGCGCGTGCGTATCCAGCGATGCGATCCTGGAGGCGCTGTGGGCCGAGGCTCGCGCCGGAGACGTGGTGGTGGTGATGTCGAACGGGCCGTTCGACAATCTCAAGCAGCGGCTGCTGGCCGCGCTCTACGAGCGCGGCCAGCAGCCGCTGCGCTAGAATCGCAGTAGACCTGCGAGGGCGAGTTGAGTGGCTAATTCGCGTCTCACCACGGCGGCGATCGGCAGCGCGATTTTCGCGCTGCTGATCGCCGCTGTCGCTGCTGCGGACCAATCGGACGCCGTACGGCAACAGCAAAAAAACTACTATTTGCCCGACGCCGCGGCCTCGCGCATCGTAACCGTTACCAAGGCCGGCACGGCGTCGAATCAAATCATCGTCCTCACCGAAGCCGTCGCCGTTAAAGAGACCGGCCCCACGGAGACCGTGTCACACTTCGGCGAGGTCTACGCTTTCTCACCGAACTTCATCGCCTTACGTCGCGACGAGCCAACTCTGATCGAATTCTGGAATTTACAAGGGGATGACGAGCACGACTTTATGCTGGTTGACGCGAACTCGCGCGTGCTGATGCATATCAAGCTGCCGCCACTGAAAAAGCTCTCGTACGTCTTTACCTTCCATCAGAGCGGGCTGTTCAACTTCTACTGCACGATGCATCCGCCGGAGATGAGCGGCCAGATTTTGGTCGTACCGCCCGAGGCGCGATAATCGTAGGCGTGCGATCGTTTCAGAAATCGCCGCTTTTGATCTTCGCGAACATCGCCTTGCTCGCCTGATCGATATAAACCAGCTCCATGATCGAGCCGATCGCCGCTTCGGTATCGAGATAGGTAAAACTCAGTTCGCCGAGCCGTCCGCTCATCAGTACCGGATAACCTTGCGCTATAAGGTCGGCCAGCGCCTTGTCGTGCTTTTGCTTGTCGTCCATGAAGAAGCCGAGATGGTGCAGTCCTTCGCCGCGTTTGTCGAGAAAATCCTTGTAAATGGTGTCGCCGGAGATGTGCTGGCAGAGTTCGAGCTGAGTCTCCCCGGAGTATGCCAGCGCAATCTTGAATTGCGAGTTTGCCGGCTTGCCGTGATACATCTTCTCGGTCACGCTTTCGCTGAATTTGTTCAGCACGAGGAAGCGCGGCACGCCCATCTTTTCGTTGAAGAATTTCTGTGCCGCATCCATGTCTCGCACCGCGAACGCGACCTGATGCAACGACATGCCAAGCAACGAAAGAGGCGACATCGTGTTCATAATTTCTCCCCCGTGCGTGTGCGTGATCGCTCCGACCGACCATCGAGCGCAAGTTAATTAAACGACGACCTAGCCGACTCGCGCCGATTTGTCGATAGGTCGGCTCAGGAGCCGTCAATAGCCGAGTGTCGGATTGTACAGATTCAGCAGCGGAGCCCCGGAACGGAAGCGGCGCAGGTTTTCCGCGAATAGTTCGCACGCCTTGTCGGTGTATCCGCGATGACCACCGGCCATGTGCGGGGTCAGGATGACTTCCTCGAAATCCCAAAGTGGGCTGTCTTCCGGCAGCGGTTCGCGCTCGAATACGTCGAGCCCCGCGCCGGCGATACGCTTTTGTTGGAGCGCTTCGATCATCGCCTGTTCGTCGATTACTTCTCCACGCCCGATATTCACCAGGTATGCGCCGGGTTTCATCGCGGCGAATTGCTTCGCACCGACAAATTTGCGCGTGTCGGGGCTGAGTGGAAGCGTGACGACGATGAAATCGCTCTCAGCCAAAATCGCGTCGCGCTCCTCGGGACCAAAGAATCGCCGCGGGATCTTACCTTCCGGGTCGCCGCTCCCCTCGAGCTGCCATCCGTCGTCGGTCCGCATTTCGGGATTCCGCTTGAGCGCGAGCACGGTCATGCCGAGCGCCTGCGCCATCCGCGCAGTCTCGCGCCCGATCGATCCGTAGCCGATAATCCCGATGGTCTTGCCGCGCAGCTCGTCGGCGGTGGACATGAAGTATCCGGTACGCAGCCATTCGTGCTTGATCTGAGCGCGAAGCGAGATGTGTACCCGATGCGTCCACGACAACATCATGCCGAACACGATCTCGGCGATCGCGACTCCATGGATGCCGCTGGCGGTGGTCACCTTTACGTTCGGCGCGACCGCGCCCGCCGGTATGTGATCGGCGCCGGCGCTGTAAAGCTGCATCCATTTGAGCGCCGGGGCGCGTGCGCTCAAGTCGCCGGGCACGATCAACGTCACCAGGATGTCGCAGCCCTCGGTAAGCATCGCGGACACGTCTTCGGCCGATTTGCACGCTTGATCGACCAAGTGCGTGTCGCCCGCAGCCCGCTCGATCACGCGCCGCTGCTCCGGCGTTAGAGCCCAGGTGGATATGATTCGGATGCTCAAAGCGTTGCCGAAATTTTCGTTGAATGGCCGGCTGCTTCGCGCGGCCGACGACCGTCATCTTGTGTGCAAGCTGAGCGCAAGCCTATAGTCTTCCAGAACGCGAATCCTGACCGCGCGTTATCACGATGAAAACCGGCCGAGGTTTGGCGATCTCTCTTATCGTGCTCGCGCTCTCGATCGAAGGCAACAGTGTTGCCTGGACCGCCGGGGGCGTGACCAACGCGCCGGCGGATCCGGTCTCTCAATCGTCCAACGGCTCGCAGCCCATACCGTCCAACGACGCAAAAGCTCACGGCGCGCTGGAGATCTCTCCGCAAATCAACGCGGTGCCCGCAAATCCGAGTCCGCCGCCAAGCGAGCAGCCCGCCGCTCCAGGCGACCAAACCGCTTCGTACGAGCAATACCAGGGTGGCGCGCCGCCGGCGCCCAAGCCCCCGGAGAAATCCCCGTACCTTGGTTTCGTGGTGGAAGACACGGTCAAAAGCTACGGCGGGCAGGAAGAACACGGACTCGAGATTGTGACGATCGATCCCGACAGCCCAGCCGAGCACGCCGGACTCAAGGGGCGTGGCGCTATCACGCCATTGGGCGCAGCAGGCGTGACGGCCGGAGCGCTTTTAGGTCCACTCAGCATGGCAGTGATTCCGTTGCTGAACAAAAACGGCCAGCTCGGCAAAGACGGTGATCTGATTATCGCGGTCGACGATCGCCGCGTGCATAGCGAATTCGATTTTCGCGACGAGCTCGGCAGGCTCAAGCCCGGCGATACGATTTATCTGACTGTGGTGCGTGCGACGGCGCAGGGCGGGCGTCAGACGCTCAAGCTTCCGGTCAAGGTCGGAGCCCAGTCTTCCGAAGACGCGATCAATGCTCCGCCGTTCGATCCCTACTCGGCGCAATCTCCGTACTAGTCGTGTCCTTGCCCGCGATCTGGCGGTCGGTGAGCGCGAGACCGCCGCTTTCTGCTATTATGGTCAGGTCTGGCGGCGGCGCCGTGCGGCCTCGGCGCCGGTATTCTATACATAGCCTTGGAACGAAGTCTCAAAGAAGCGGCGAGCGAGCTTGAGGCGCGCCTCAGCGCGGGCCTTGAGCGGCGCTTTCCGTTGATGGGCGTCAAGGGCGCGGCAGGCGCCCTGATGCTGCGCGAAAGTGTGTTGCGGCTCGGCCGTCCCATCGTTGCGGTGACGCCGCTCGCTACCGAAGCCGAGGCGCTCGCGGGCGAAGCCAGCCTGTTCCTCGACGATCCGTCCAACGTCGACTCGGCGCAGCGGCGGGTTCATCTGCTGCGCGGATGGGAGACCGCACCGCTGGTTCAACTCTCGCCGTCGCTCGACAGTCAGGCCGCACAGTTCGAGGGGCTGTTCGCGATCCGCCGTTTGAACGCGCCATTGGTGATTACTTCCGCCGAAGCCTTGATGACGCGCACGATGCCGTGCGAGCGTTTCGAGCGCTCGGTGGTCAAGCTCACGATGGGCGATCGGCTCGACCTCGAAAGCCTGATCGAAGAACTCTCCGCTATCGGCTATCAGCGCGTTCCTCAAACCGAGGAACTCGGCGACTTCAGCGTTCGCGGCGGCATAATCGATATTTTCTCGCCCGCCCACAGCCGCCCGCTCAGGCTCGAGTTCGATGGCGACGTGCTGAGCTCGATCCGCCCGTTCGAATCAGGCAACCAGCGCTCGATGGACGAGGTGCTCGAAGCCACTATCGTGCCCACGCGCTTTCTTCCGGCTGCGGTGCTGAAAGACGCGAAGCTGCGCGAGCGAGTGGCGCTGCGCGCGGCCGAGATCGGGCTGGTGCGCAAAGAAGCCGCCGAGCTGACCGAAACGCTCGAGAACGGATTGCTGTTTCCGGGTGTCGAGCTGCTAATGCCGTTCGTCGAAGAGCGGCCGCTCGAAACAATTTTCGACTATTTGTCTGAAAATGCGCTGCTGTGGCTGATCGAGCCCGGCCGGATACGCGCCCAGGCCGAGCGTTTTGCCGAGCAAATCGAAGCGGAAGCGGCGCGCAGACAAGCCAAGCCCGCGCTGTACCCATCGCCGGAGTCGCTTTATCTGACCGTCGAGGAGTTTGAGCGGCGCGCGGCTGAGCGAATCGCGGTCGAAGTCGGCTCGCTGGTCACGATCACGAGTCCGCGCGAGGGTTACGCCGAACCGATCGAAATAAAATGCGAGTCGAGTCTCAAGCTCGCCAGCGGCGGACCCGGCGATCCGCATAAGGTGGCGACGTTCGAGCCGCTGGCGGCCCAGCTCAAGGAAGTTCGCCGCGGCCAGAGCCGCGCGCTGTTCGTGGTCGAAGGCCCGAGCCAGAGGGCGCGGCTTCGCCGCCATCTGGAAGCCTACGAAATCGACGTCAACACCGAGGCCAAGAGCTTCGCCGAATTTATCGATTGGCCGGATTACCGTCCGACCATCTTGGAGGGCGAAATCGCCGCCGGGACCGTGCTGCAGCGCGACGGACTTTACGTTTACAGCGAGGAGGACGTTTTCGGGGAGCCGCGTGTGCGCCGGCGCTCGCGCTCGGTAGCCAAAGGTCTGCTGGTCAGCCTCGATGAGCTGTCGCCGGGCGATCACGTGGTGCATATCGACCATGGGATCGGGCTTTATCGTGGGCTTAAGCATCTCAAGGTCGCGGGCACCGAGGGCGATTTTCTGAATCTCGAATACGTCGGTAACGATACGCTCTACGTCCCGGTCGAGCGAATCAACCTGGTGCAGCGCTATGTCGGCGGCGACGGCGCCGCACCGAAGCTCGACAAGCTCGGCGGCGGATCGTGGGAGAAGGTCAAGAAGCGCACCAAGGAAGCGGTCCTCGAGATGGCCTCCGAGCTGCTCGAGATTTACGCCGCGCGAGAAGTCGAATCCGGCCACGCCTTCCCCCATCCCGGTGCCGACTATCACGAATTCGCCGAGCGCTTCGAATTCGAGGAAACCCCCGATCAACTGGCGGCGATCGATGACGTTGTCCGCGACATGACGCGGCCCAAGCCGATGGACCGTCTGCTATGCGGCGACGCCGGCTTCGGCAAGACCGAGGTTGCGCTACGCGCTGCAATGATCGCGGTGATGGACGGGCGGCAGGTTGCGATGCTGGTGCCGACCACGGTGCTGGCCGAACAACATTGGCTCACATTCAAAGGGCGTTTCAAGGATTATCCCGTGCGGGTCGAGATGGTCTCGCGGTTTCGCAGCGCCAAGGAAAACAAGGCGGTGATCGAGGATCTGAAGCGCGGCGCGGTCGATATCGTGGTCGGAACCCATCGGCTGCTGCAGCGCGACGTCGAGTTCAAGCGCCTGGGATTGCTGGTTATCGATGAGGAGCATCGCTTTGGCGTAGCCGACAAGGAGCGGGTCAAGAAGCTGCGCAAGCTGGTCGACGTGCTTACGATGACGGGTACGCCGATTCCGCGCACGCTGCATATGGCGATGCTGGGAATCCGCGACTTGTCGGTGATTCAGACTCCGCCGGTCGATCGCCAGGCGATCCGGACATTCGTCGCCCATTTCGACGACGGATTGCTGCGCGAGGTTATTCTGCGCGAGCTCAATCGTGGCGGCCAGGTTTTCTTCGTGCACAATCGGGTCGAGAATATCGAATACATCGCGCGCCATCTGCGCGCGGTCGTCCCCGAGGCCAACCTCGCGGTCGCACACGGCCAGATGCCGGAGCATCAGCTCGAGCAGGTGATGCGCGACTTCATCGAGAACCGCACCAATGTGCTGGTGTGCTCGGTGATTATCGAATCCGGTCTCGACATACCCAACGCCAACACGATGATCATCAATCGCGCCGACCATCTTGGCCTGGCGCAGCTTTATCAGCTTCGTGGACGCGTCGGCCGCTCGCGCCAGAAGGCCTACGCGTATCTGCTGATTCCGGGCGAACACATCATCACCCGCGACGCCAAGCGCCGCATCGAAGTTATCCGCGAGCTGGTCGAGGTCGGCGGCGGCTTCAAGCTCGCGATTCACGATCTCGAGCTGCGTGGAGCGGGCAACCTGCTGGGACGCCAACAATCGGGCCAGATAAACGCCGTCGGATTCGAGCTGTACACCGAGATGATGGAGCAGGCGATCCAGGAATTACGCGGCGAGCCGCGCCGTCCCGATTTCGAGCCTGAACTGCAGCTCGGCGTTCCCGCCTACATCCCCGAGGCCTACGAACCCGATGAACGCGAGCGTCTGATGCTGTATCGGCGGATGGCGCGCGCGGAATCGGCCCAGGATCTCGACGATCTGCGCGACGAGATGCGCGATCGTTTCGGACCGGTGCCAAGCCTGGTCGAGAATCTGCTCGCCGCGATGAACCTGCGCCGGCAGATGAAGCATCTGCTGATAATGAACGCCGTGCTCAAGAATGATGAGCTCGAAATCAAGTTCCATCCCGAGGCTCCGATCGACGGCGCACGCCTGCGCGCGCTGATCGAAGCGAATCGCAAGAGAATGCGACTTAGGCCAAACGGGACTATGGTGGTCACGGTTGCTAATCGTGACTACGAAGAGCTATTCGCCGATATCGATATGACCTTGCAGGCATTGGCGGCCTGTGAAAAATTAGAAACCTCCACGGGACGGGCGGCGGGCGCGCTCGTCAATTAGGCGGATGGTTTCACGCAAATATCGGCTAGGCGGGGGTGTTTCGCGGCTGCCGCTGTTAGCTGCGTCGTTCCTAATCCTGGCGCTGGCGATGACCGCCGCGCGGCTTGGCGCGGGAGAATCGATGGACGGGATCGTCGCCAGCGTCGACGGCGAGCCGCTCACCATGCACGACCTCAAGGCATTCTCCGCCCAGATGGGAGTTAAATTTCCCGAGGGTGACGATCCGGTAAGCGTATCGATTCGCCGCGACGAATTGCGCGGTCTAATCGAAAGCAAGCTGATGGACATGGAGATG
>DATJOQ010000106.1:0-2518 GCA_035506935.1 Binataceae bacterium (SeqCode)
CAGTTCTTTTGTTCGGCGGGTCCCGCGTATTCGTGCTGCACCACCTGAGCGCCGGCGGCGCAGGCGATTTCGCAGGTGCGATCGCTGCTGAACGAATCTACTACGAAGATTTGGTCGACCCATCCGCTCACGCTGGCGAGACAATCGTGCAGGTTGAGCTCTTCGTTGTAGGTTGGAATCAGCGCCGCGATCGTGCTCGTCATCATGAAGCTCCGTATGAGGCCGCTTGAGCGGCGAGCGCGCGATTCGCCCGGGCCACGGCGAGGTCAATTGGAATCAGCGCGAAGCGGCAGATTCCGCAGAGCGCGAGCGTCGCGATCAGAAACGGGGTGTGCTGGACGAAGCCGCCGAATGCGCCATGAAACGGCTGTTCGATCAGCAGCAGAGAGGCCAGAATCGGGGCCGACAGCGCATAGGTCGCGTCGTTCGTCGCGGCGTCGGCGAAAATCAATTCGAGCGCACGACAGACCACGCCGAAAAGCGCCATGCCGATGATTACGCCCGAAGGTCCGAAGTTGGCGTACATCTCGATCAGCGCGGCGAAGTTGGTCGAAGTCTGATGATCGTCGGAATTGATGATGCCGTAGCGATGGGGAAAATCCTGACCACTGTCCTCGCTCGGCTTGTCGGGCATCAGCAGCCGCGGAATCAAACTCCATCCGGCGCTCAAGTAAGTCGTGCCGCCCCAATAAGGAACGAAGCGGGGCGAGCGTTCGACCACCGCCGCCAACACCCAGGTTTCACTCATCCGGGTCAGCAGAGTTTCGCCGAGATCCAGGCTTGCGGGATCGTCGTAGGCGAGTTCGAGCGATTGTCGGTAGGTCGCTATTTTTTCCAGCGTTCCCGGCGTGCCCGTTTGATTTTGGGGCAGCAGTACGCGAAACCCGATCTTGGCCGCGGCCATGATGAGGAAAAACGGAAGCGCGAGCGCTATGACCATCCAGGGCATTCGCCCGCGCGCGCGCGTGTAGATAGAGAGCAGCAACACGGAATCGATTAGCGGCCGCCAGAGCGCCCCCTGGACGATCTCAAGACTCATCAGCGCCGCGGTCATCGACCAGGTAGCCGCGCGTCCGGAGCGGCTCATCAGGCCGCGCCAGTTGAGCAGCCATAGCGCGCCCATCGCCCACAAGCCGACGAAAGCGATCGCGTCGAGTATTCCTTCGATCCGCTTGGCGTGTTCGCCTTTTTCGATAATCGCGGCGATCAAGCCGCATCCCATCAACAGCAGCGCGCCAGGAACCGGATTTCGACGCCAGGTCACCCGAATCGAAGGCAGCGGCGCCAACAGGGCTTGTGCCAGCGGCAATTCGTAGCCGACCAGCAACGCGAGCATCCCGGCCAACACCATCAGCGCCGCAAGCCGCAGCGTCTCGGGCGATAGCGCTTGCGGTACCACGATACTGCCCAGTATGCCCAAGCCGGTGTCAAAGCCGAGAAACTGATCGCGGAACAGCGCCGCGGGCAGGCCGAAGAGCGTCAGATGCGTCAACAAGAGTCCGGGAATCAGCGGAAACGTGGTGGCGCGAGAAGCGCATCGCCGGCGCCATAGGGCGAACCAGCACAGCGCGATTTCGCCCAGCGCGGACCATGCCTCGCATGTCATCGAGACGTCTCCTGTTGCGAGCTTTTCAAATACTCGCTCTCCTTTGCGTGGTCGGTTACCGTCCCGCGGAGCGCGTGTCGGCGCCTTTCGTCGCAGCTACGCAGTCGCGAGTCCAAACCGCTGCTACGCCAATTATCAGCGCCAGCATCGCGGTCAACGCGATCACGGTACGCCTTCCGAGGTCGGCGGGACGGTCCTCGGCCAGCGGCGGATCGATCACGGCGAAGGCGAAGTCTGCCTGGACCTTGGCCAGCGCGGCACGTTGCAGGTCGTAAGCCATCTGCTGAAAGATCTCCTGACGCACGATATCGTCCGGCGTGCGCCGTGCCTGATCTTCGAGCGAGCGGTTACTGGCCTCGCATTCGTCGAGCACGCCCTTGCGCAACTGCTCGCGCAAATCAGTGAGCATCCAGACGAGCAGATCTTCCGCCAGGCGGCGATTCGCCAGCCTTAGATCGATCACGATATTGCCCTGGCGCCGATCGAACTGAACTTCCATCGCGCGCTTGAGCGCGCGATACGCACTCCATCGCCCCATCCGCTGCGCCGGCCACGATCCACCAGCCGTGAGCTCGGCCGATTGCGTCAGCCCGTGCTCATCGATCAGCCGAAACAAAAACTGATGGCTGGTGATAATGCTGATATAGCGATACGCGTCGGATTCAGTTTTGCCTCCCAGACCTAGCAATCCGTTGGCGAACGAATATTGCGAAACGAATTCGGGCGCCGGAATGGGGCGTAATACGGTTTCGGCGCGATACGTCGGCGTTCGGAGCCACGTGACAGCCAGCCCCAAAGCTGCTCCGAAGAGCGTCGCCGCAATCAGCCAAAGCCGCCAGCGCCAGAGCGAACGCCAATAGAAGAGCGGTGAGATAACGTCAGACCGGTCAAGCGGCCACGGCAGTGCGGACG
>DATJOQ010000107.1:0-6336 GCA_035506935.1 Binataceae bacterium (SeqCode)
ACAGGCGCGAGTAGCTGTCGCCGTCTTTCATTCCCATCAATAACACGTCCGTCTGTCCCTCAACGTCGGTTACCATCTGCGAGATCAGCAGGTCGAGATGCATTTCGCGCACCGGTGTAATCAGCCCGGCATCGATCGCGGCGAATTTTTGCGGCTGTCCGGTAGTTAGAATGCCTTCGATCTTCATGATCTGCGGATGTCCGCGTCGCGCCAGCTCGGCGTCGACCAGCTCTCCCATTTCGTTCAGCAGCTTGTGAAACGAGCTGTTCTTGGGGTCCTGCACCGAATGGCCGGATGCGAACGGCCACGGACGATGGTGGTATCGGATCGATTCCCAATTGGCCATTCCAACCAGAATCGATTTCCATCCGCCCTGAAAAAACCCCTGCGGCGCGGACATGAAGATGAAGAGGTCGGATTCCACCACCGAGCGATGCACCATCACTTCCATGCCGCGTCTGGTCATGCCGAGGTTGACGTATTGGCTGATATCGGTCGCGTCGAGGCACGAGAGCCGGCCGCCCAAAGTGTACGGCAGCTTGGGCCCGAGGATGTGAGTCATCTCCTTGCGCGTCCACATCCGATGCAACGCGTTGGCGACTTTGATCTGGATATTCTCGGGGCGCACGCCGGAGCGCTCCAGCAGCTCCATCAGGATAGGCAGCCCAAGGATGCGCAGGTCCTGATCATCCGGATGATAGTTGGCGGCGCGTCCGTCCTGGATTCCGATCGTGACCTTGGAATTCTTGCTCACCAGTTTTTCCAGCGCCGGCATGCCGACGGGATTAGCCAGGGCCTCACGGAATCTGGCAGCCGCGTCGGGCAGCGGCGTCGCTGACGGCGGCGGCCCAGCGGGTATCCGGGTGCGTTCAAGTGGTAGCTTGGCGGGGATGCTGCTTGTGCCGCAGCTCACCATGAATTCTTGTGTCTGTGCCACGGAATAACCTCTCGTTAATTCAACACGCCATCACAATAATTGCGGAGCGCGCCCACCTGCCCAGATCGCAAAGGCGCACGATCGGCCCAATCTTGTCGCTACTAAGAACCGGAAAATAAGTCCAGACGTGCGACGCCCAGCATCGAGCGCATCAGCACTCGTGAGTGAGCGCGAAAGCTCTATTCGACCGCGCTGACCGGGATGAATCCGCTGTTGCCGTTGGCCATCTCAATCTTTAGCCAGTTGCCCAGAAAACCGATCGCGTGAACTTTGCGCCGCCGGCGGACGTCCCCGATGATCGAGCTCGAAACGTCGGGCTGCGCGTATACCGGAGATTGATGAGTCACGATAAAATGCTTATCGATCGTGATCATGCTCGGCGTTGCCCGCGAACTCGGGCTCGCGGACGATGACGCGGAAGCTTCGGCTGCAGCCACAGCGGGAGTCGCGGCCTCCGACGGGAACGCGCGCGGCGTGATCTGTGCCAGTGCGATTGACTCAGTCCTCTCCCACAAAGTCTGGCCGTTTCCGCTCGTTTGCATCGCGCCTCGGACCGTTCCGGTCATCACCATCGACTTTGCGCCGACGAACCAGTATTTGCCGCCGGTGGTGGTTTGCAGCACGGATGAGTTGGCGCTCCAGATGCCCTTGTCTGCGGTGAACTGCCCGACATCGACCGTGATTGCGGAAAATGAATAGTTGCCATCCGGCTTGAATTCGAAACGTAGATGCCAAACCATGTTGCCGAAAGTGGGGTACCACTCCCATACCGATGGGAGGGGAACGGCGCCCGGCGTGGGTGGATGGCTTTCGGGCACCAATCTGAAGGGGTTTGAATCCGGCGCCTGCGGAGCGACTCCGCAGAAGCGTCCGATCAGAGCCCAAACCTCTGGCGAAATCGCCGCCGCGATGTTGGCGGGGGCGGGAGGTTTGCTGCCGGATGCGACTGGGCCTGCGCTGCGTTCAAACGCGGCATCCTTGCTGAGATAGAGCCGTCCGTTGCGCAGGGTCGACTGACCGGCTTCCCGGTAATCGGCCTGATACATGTAGCTGCCGTCCCGCGCGATCTCCAGCGTAAAATAGGTCCGGCCAGGCCCATTGCTGTTGCTGGTCGTCCAGGCGCCAACAAACTGGCTAAGAGGCGAACGCGAGTGAATTAGCCAGAACAGCGTTACCAGGATCAGCAACCCGATCGCCGCACCCGCACCAATAAGCACCTTGCGCTGTGCCAATGGCGTCGGCGGCACCGCGGGCGGCGGTTGGATCACCGCTTCCTTCGGATGGTCACCCTCCTGCTCGAGCAGAGTTTTGGCGGTTTGCACCAAATATTCGAGATGTTTATCCAGCGGAGGCGTAATCGCGTCGAGCCAGTGCGGAGTGCCCAAAAAATATTCGAGGTTCTTGCCCGGCTTGATGTCCTGGATACGCAGCGGGATTAGGCGCAGTCCCTTGTTAACCGCGCGCTCCACTTCACGCAGGATTTGCGGTGAGCCGTCGGCGCTGGCGGACAGGATCAATACCATCAGGCGGGCGCCTTCGATCGCCTCGATGATCGAGCCGCCCCAGTCCATCCCGGGTAAAATGTCGCGCGGAGCTATCCAGCAGCGGATGCCGGCCGCTTCCAGGCGGGCGCACGTGGCGTCGGCGACCGCTTTGTCTTGGGAAGAGTAGCTGATGAAAACGTCGTGCACTGTTAAAACGAGCCTATTTTGTCACTATCGCGCAGATTCTGCTATCATGCCGCACCAGTTGTAAACTAGCATCGGAAAAAAAATATCGGCCAATGCTCCCTCAGGATGCTTGGCTATGCGCCCAAAATGCCGCTAGCTTGACCCCTGCATGGAGACGAGCGACCGATCCGCATTTCAGGGCGACGCTCGCGCCGTTGCGGACCCCACTGCATACACCGCCGTTACGATGTCAAAGGAAGCCGACGTTCCTCCGGCCGCCGCCGGTCCGAGGCTCGATCCGCGGATTCCACTGGTGGTCGGCGTCACCGGTCATCGCGACCTGCGAGCGAAGGCCCGCAACGAGATGGTGCGACTCGTGCGCGAAGTCTTCGCTCGGATCAAAGTCAGATTGCCCAACACCCCGCTAGTGCTTCTGTCGCCTTTGGCCGAAGGCGCCGATCGGCTGGTGGCGGAAGTCGCGCTAAGCCCCGAGGTCGGTGCTCAAGTGGTAGCGGTGCTGCCGATGCCGCGGGCGCTTTACGAACGCGACTTTGCCAGTGCGGAATCGCGCGCCGAGTTTGCCCGTCTGCTCGGCAGTGCAACCTCGGTTTTAGAGCTGCCGCTGCCGTCCAATCTTTCGCCCGCCGCTTTTCAAGATGACGAGCAGGCGCGAATCAAACAGTATCTGGCGGTCGGCGAGTTCGTGACCCGCGAATGCCAGGTGTTGATCGCGCTATGGAACGGGGCGGCTGGCGAGACGGCCGGGACCGGCTCGGTAGTTACGTTGAAGCTCACCGGCCACTGGCCCACACAGTTCGTGCAACATGGCGCGATCGACGAGCTGGTGTCACCCGGCCCGGTCTTTCATATCAAGGCTCCGCGCGAACGCGACCCGGGGGACTCGACGGCTATCAGTCTCACCGAGATATATCCCAAGAACGACGCCTACGGGCCGGCGGAATCGGCGCGCGTATACGCCGCGCGAATGTTTGAACCCCTCGACACTTATAATCGCGAGCTGGCGGAGTCTTCTGCCGATGAAGTCGCAGCGAGGCAGCGCGCGGCGACGGATTTGATTCCGAGTCTCGATCAACCAGTGCTGGCGCCGATTCGATCAGCGCTGGAGTTGATACGAGGGCAGTACGCAAGCGCCGACGTCCTGGCGAATCACTACCGATCGCTCACTGTCGCGACATTGTTTCGCGTTTCGATCGTAGTCTTCTTCGGGGCCCTTGCATTCGACTCCTCGCTGCACCTGTTGCTCGGCGGCAGCGGCGAAGTTCATTTGATAAAAGCGATCTGCATGTTCGCCTCCCCGGTTCTGATGGTGATCGCACTGATGATTTATCGGCGCGCCAAACGCGATAGTTATCAGAACAAGTATCAGGATTATCGCGGCCTCGCCGAGGGTCTGCGGGTGCAGTTTTTCTGGCGGCTTGCCGGCGTCAATGAAGCAGTAGCGGATCATTATCTCGGACGCCATCGATGGGAGCTGGAATGGGTGCGCGCGGCATGCCGCGCCGCCCTGGTCGCAGCCGGTTTCCCGCTCGGACCCGTTTGTACCGAAACTCGGCAAATCGCGATTGAGAACTGGGTCGATCCCCAGCACGCGTATTTGACCGGCGCTATTGAGCGGCAGGAACGCAAAATCGAATCATTCGAGAACCTGATGCGGATCTGTTTTTGGGCTGGCTTGGCCGGCATTGTAACGCTGTCGTTTCTGATCGGATGGGAAGTTTTCGATCGGGGCAGTGACACCCTGGCCTTCTTCGTCGGCGAGAACTCTGAGCTGCACGGATTCCTGCTGCTGTTAATCACGATGTCGGCGGTAGCGGCCGCGCTGATCCACAATTACATCGAGAAACTGGCGCTGGCGCCGCAAGTGCGGATGTACCAGGGAATGAAGCGGCTTTATCAGCGCTACGCCGAACGGCTGCGCGCAGTTCCAGACAGCGACGTCACGGAGGCTCTATCCAAGCTGGGGCAGGCGGCGTTGATGGAAAACGGCGACTGGATCATTGCTCATCGTGAGCGCCCGCTCGAAGTGCCGCATCATTAGCGTCGCGCGGACCTGCGCAACTTCGAACCCGCCAGCCGAGAGCTGCGTCCGCTCGAGCGATCGTGGGCAGGGCCTTCGACGCGCGAGAGGTTGTGTACCGAGTTCACCAGCGAAACGTGCGTGAACGCCTGCGGAAAGTTGCCGAGCATTCTGTCCGATACCGGATCGTATTCTTCGGAGATAAGCCCGACGTCGTTGCATAACGCGGCGAGCCGCTCGAACATTCGTCGCGCCTCGCGACGGCGCTTCGCGATCACCAGGTTGTCCACCATCCAGAACGAGCACGGCAGGAAAACCCCCTCACCCGCGGGCAGGCCGTCCACGTTGCTTTGGCTGCGATAACGCATCACCAGACCGTCTGACACGAGCTCGCGCTGGATCGCCTCAACGGTTCCGACCACGCGCGGATCGTGCGGCGGCAGAAATCCGACGAGCGGGATCATCAGCAACGAAGCGTCGAGCTCGTCGGTTCCGTAATACTGCACGAAGGCGTTGCGCTGCCGATCGAAACCCCGCGTGCAAATGTCGCGATGGATTTGGTCGCGTACCTTGCGCCAGCGCTCGAGCGGTCCTTGTTTACGTTCGTCGTCTAGCGCCTTGATTGCGCGATCCAGCGCGACCCAGGCCATTACCTTCGAATGAGTGAAATGGCGCCGCGGTCCGCGAACCTCCCAGATTCCTTCGTCGGGTTTTTTCCAGATTTTTTCCACGTGCTCGATCAGCGCCGACACTAGATGCCACGATTCCGGTGACGAACCGGCTCCGCATCGGGTGCCGACATGATGCACGTCCATGATTTCGCCGAACACATCCAGCTGAAATTGCTCGTGCGCCGCGTTTCCTACACGCACCGGTCTGCTGCCCTCGTAGCCGGCAAGCCAGGGCAACTCCAGCTCGGTGAGCCGCCGCTCGCCCCCTATCCCGTACATGATTTGCAGGTCGTCCGGGCTGCCGGCGATCGCGCGCAGCAACCATTCGCGCCACGCGAGCGCCTCTTCCATGTAGCCTGAGATCATTAACGAGTAGAGCGTGAAGGTGGCGTCACGCAGCCAGCAGAAGCGGTAGTCCCAGTTGCGCGGGCCGCCGATCCATTCCGGCAACGCGGTCGTAGGCGCGGCGACGATGCCTCCGGTCGGGCCATAAGTCAGCGCCTTCAATGTAATCACCGAGCGCAGCGCGAGCTCGCGCCACGGACCACCGGTTTTGCATCGCGACGACCACTTGCGCCACCATTTTTCGGTTTCCGCCAGCGCCTGCCGCGGATGCTTCTCGCCGGGCTCGGCCTCGTGCGACGGATACCACGTCAACGTAAAGGGAACATGCTGTCCTTTCTTGACGGTGAAATCCGCCACGGTAGTGAGCTCCTCGCCGCGCATCTCGACCGAGGTCCTGAGCTTGAGCGCGTCGGGACCGGCGACCGCGCGCAATCCATGATCGCGGCTGGTAACCCACGGCACGACATGCCCGTAGTCGAAGCGGAACACCGCCTCCATCCGCATCGGCACCTCGCCGCGAAGCCCCTCCACCAGCCGCACTACGTCTACCTGTTCGCGGCGATGCGAGACCGGCATGAAGTCTATGATCGAAACCGCTCCGCTATCGGTAACGAAATCAGTCTCGAGGACCAGCGTCGGTCCACGGTATCGGCGGGTTACCTTTCGAATCTGGTT
>DATJOQ010000108.1:0-5972 GCA_035506935.1 Binataceae bacterium (SeqCode)
TTGAGGGTCTCAACAATCAAGTCGCCGACCTGCACGCCAGCGTGGCCGCGCTGCAAGCCGCGAACGCCAGGCTCACTCTGGCGCGAGCTGACTATGGGCGGGAAAAAGAACTTTACGAAAAGCAAGTTATATCGCAGCAACAGTTCGATAATTTCCAGGCAGCTTATTCGGTGGCCCAGGCCGACTCGGACAAGGCGCAACAGGATGTCTATCGGATTCGCGCTGCACTTGGCCTCCCACAAAAGCCTGGGCATGGCGGTGACCTCAGCGATGTCCCTCCGGCTCTGGATCAGACTTATTCCGAGGTCAAGGAAGCCCAAACTCGTCTGATGCAGACTGCTGCCCAACTAGGATCTTTTCATTCGTTCCAGGAGTCGCCTCAGCAGATGCTCGCGGAATTTTATAAGCGTGATCCCTCCGGCAACATCGACGCGATCTTCGCACAGCTTCTCAAGGATGCGCCGGACGTCAAGCAGGGCGAGGCCAAATTGAGCCTGGCCCAGGCTAATCTCGACCAAGCGGCGCTGAATCTTTCCTATTGCAACGTCGTAGCTGATATCGATGGCGTGGTGACGCGCCGCAACGTGAACCCAGGCGATCAAGTAATCGTCGGACAGCAGCTGATGGCGTTGCGATCGCTGACCGAGATTTGGGTCGACGCCAACTTCAAGGAGACACAACTGGCGGAATTGCGTATCGGGCAACCGGTGGACCTGGACGTGGACATGTACGGGAGCCGGCGGCACTTTCGCGGCCGCATCTCCGGCTTCACCATGGGGACCGGATCGACGCTGGCGCTGCTGCCCGCTGAAAATGCGACCGGCAACTTCGTCAAAGTCGTACAGCGCCTGCCGGTACGAATCGATTTGATCGATTACAATCCTGACGTCACTCCGCTGTTCATTGGTCTGTCGGTCACACCCTACGTCTATGTGTACGAAAAGCCTACTGGTCCCGACGCTGGCAAGATGCTTCAAAGCATGATGACGACAACGTCTCCCGCCGCCGGGCATCAATGAACGCTGCAACACTGCAAGCGGTGCCGCTCACCCGGCGATCGGTGAGTCCGTGGTTGATCGCTGTGGCGGTTGTGATTCCGACCTTCATGGAGGTCCTCGATACAACCATTGCCAATGTCGCTCTGCGTTATATCGCCGGTGGTTTGTCGGCTGCCAGCGTCGACAGCGAATGGGTTATCACCAGCTACCTTGCCTCGAATGCGATCATCCTGCCGATTTCCGGATGGCTCGCCTTGCGGCTTGGGCGTAAGAACTATTTTTTACTCTCGATCGCCGTGTTTACCTTGGCGTCCGCTTTGTGCGGGATGGCCGGAAGCCTCGGCTTCATAATCGCAGCGCGCGTGATTCAGGGTGTGGCTGGAGGCGGGCTGCAACCGTCGAGTCAGGCGGTGCTGTTGGATGCGTTCCCGCAGGAGAAGCAAGGACAGGCGATGACGATGTTCGGGATGGCGGCGCTTCTTGCGCCGGTCGTCGGGCCGACGCTCGGGGGTTACATCACCGATAATTACAACTGGCGCTGGATTTTTTATCTGAATGTGCCGGTCGGCCTGTTGGCTTTTTTTCTCTGCCGCGCCCTGGTCACCGATCCCGAATATCTGCAGGTCGAGCGTGCCAAAAATCGTGGTCGAGCCCAACCCTTCGATACGCTGGGTCTGTGTCTGCTGGCTATCACCATGGTCTGTTGGGAGGTGATGCTGAGCAAGGGGCAGCAGTGGAATTGGCTTGGCGATCCGTTCTATCGGGTACAGACACTGTTGATCTTGTTCGTGCTGGGCCTCAGCACCTTGATCTATCATGAGTTGAAGCTCCGCAATCCATTGATCGCGCTGAGGACGCTTAACGACCGCAACTTCGCCGTCTGCTGCCTAACGATCTTCTGCGCTTATGGCGTTCTCTACGCCAACACCATCAGTATTCCGGCCCTGTTGCAGTCGCTCTTTGGCTACAATGCAACGACTTCCGGATTGGTTTTGTCACCATCGGGAGTCTTCGCGATTATGATGCTCGTTGCCGTCGGCGCTGCGCTCACTCGCGGCGTCGATGCGCGCTACCTGATGGCGGGCGGACTGATCTTGATGTCCGCGGGAAATTACTGGATGGCGCGGATGAATTTGGATATCAGCCCGTGGCAAGTGGTTTGGCCAAGGGTAGTAGTGATCGCGGGGCTCTCGATGCTATTCGCGCCGCTTAACGTCGCGGCGTTTATCTATCTGCCCAAAGAGATCCGCGGCGCCGCGGTCGGGTTGCTCGCTCTGCTGCGCAACGAAGGCGGCAGCGTCGGTACTTCTGTCGCGCAAATCATTCAGGAACGGCGCGAGCAGTTTCATACCCTGCGGCTGAACGAAAGTCTGTATACGCTGAATCCCCCGGTTAAAAATCTGCTGACGCGTGGTCAGGCGTTCTTCCTGCGACACAACGGCGACGCTATTTTATCGCGTCAGATGGCGTTGGGCGTTCTCGATCAATCGCGAGATCAGCAGGCATCGTCGCTGGCCTACTTCGACGTCTTCTGGTTTTCCGCCGCGGTCGGCGTCGTGTTGGTATTTTTTATTCTGCTGATGCGTCGTTCGGTCGCGGAGAAGGGCGCCCACATCGGTGCGGAGTAGCTCGTTTCGTTCGAGTCAGTCGGCGAAGTCCCTTTCGATCGCACAGCAGCAGCAAGGTCGTGGCTCGGTTGCCTGCATCGTCATTATCTCCGCGTTTAAGTTATGATGAGGCACAATGGTGCAAACGACTGAACAAACCTTACCGGTTTCAGTATTGGATCTGGTCGGGATGCGAGCAGGTGAGCCAGCGGGCAGCGCAATTGCGCGGTCGGTGGAATTGGCGCGGCACGTTGAGCAGCTGGGATACAAACGCTACTGGCTGGCGGAACATCACTCGATTCAAGGGTTGGCTTGCTCAGCCACGCCGGTGCTGATCGGGCATGTCGCGGCTGCGACAAAAACGATTCGAGTGGGCAGCGGCGGGGTGATGCTGCCAAATCACGCGCCGCTGATGGTCGCGGAGCAGTTTGGGACGCTCGAAGCTATCTATCCTGGGCGAATCGACCTGGGACTGGGACGCGCTCCAGGAGGCGACTTTCCGTCGATGCGCGCATTGCGACGCGGACTGACTCAGGACGGCGACGATTTTCCCGCGCTTCTCCAGGAGCTGCTCATATATCTCGGACCAGAAAGGTCGGGCCAGATGGTGAGAGCGGTTCCCGGGCAAAACACCAATGTGCCAATCAGCTTGCTCGGTTCGAGCGACTTCAGCGCTCAGCTAGCGGCGATGTTGGGACTGCCGTTTGCGTTCGCAGCCCATTTTGCGCCCGACGCGTTGTATGCGGCAACCGAGCTCTATCGAGAGCGATTCCGCCCGAGCCTGGTATTGGAGAAGCCATATCTGCTCGTTGCGGTGCAGGTGATTGCGGCGGAGACCGACGCCGCCGCTCGGCGATTGTTCACAACGCCGCAACAGCGTTTTCTGCGATTGATTCGAGGTCAGCCGGTGGAATTGTTGCCTCCGGTCGATTCGATGGAGCCGCTGTGGCATCCTGCCGAGCGCGCGGCGGTGCAGAGCAGGTTGAGCGCGGCGATCGTGGGGTCGGATGCAACCGTGCAGGCGGGACTGCAGAAGCTGGTAAGCGATACGCGCGCCGATGAGGTGATCGTGGTGACTGACACCTACGAACACGCAGACCGGCTTGACTCGTATCGGCGCGTGGCTCGGATTGCCGCGAACGTCAAAGTGGCGTCGGAGCTTGCGGCCTAGGGATTTAGCCGCAGATCTGTTTCCGGCAAATTCGCCTCAAGCTGGACCTTTCCAGTCGAACGGAATGTGCTTGCTCGACTTGCCAGCCCAATCCCAGCGAAAACCGTATGCATCCACGTGATTGCTGGTGGTCTTGCCCCAGGTGGCTACCTGGCCAGGTCCGACTTCAGAGCCTGGCGGATTCAGAAGCTGGACTCGCTTCCCCGGAGGCGTCGTAGGGCCGGTGAGCGCCTCGGCCGCCGCCATCACCTTGCCGGGGATTTCTGCCCGCCAATGGGCAAGGTCGTCAGCCACGGCGAAGGATATCGGCACGAACTCGATGCCGCGCACCTCGCCGATCGATGTCGCAAAGTTCGCCATGAATCCGCCGGCCTGACCCGAAAAAACCATCTGCAGGGCCTGGCGTTGTGGCTCGTTACCGCGTTCATCGATAAACAAGCCGAGGGATATCTTGGCCTCGCCAGCCCACACGTTGCCGGTAAATTGCGCGAGCCCCAAGACATTCAGTCCGTCAAGCCGGACGTCGCCATAGGCGCCCTCGCGTACGTGATAGGCGAGTACACCTTCACACTTGTTGTCTGTCGGCGGCTGAGCGAACTCACAGGGACAGGCGATGTTACAACTACAGACGTCGAACCAGTCGCCCTTCATCCACCATCGCGGAATGTCTGCCATCGTAGGGCTCCTTTGTGCCTGCTGTGCGACTCACATTCGCACTGACCGCATGGGCTTTGCAAACGTGGTCTGGCGCTAAGCGCTGCCTCAGTCGAGCTATGATGCTGGTTCGCTTGCCGCCTCGAGCACGGCGGCACGCCATTCGCGCTTGAGCGGGAGAATTGGGGGAATCGGAACGACGTCGGGTTCGGGGGTTGCCGGCGCAACAGAATCGATGTTCTGAGTTCGCGAAGCTTTGCGCATGAACAGATTGTAGATTACCCATTGCGCACGATGCCGCTTGCCGCGCAGCGGGAATCGGTTTGCGATGGAGGATGTCGAATAGAAATTCGCGTAAGCTCCCCGTATGCCGAGCCGAAGTTCTTCCGCCGACATCTGCTTCGGGCGGTAGACTACGTGGCCCTGATCGTACATCGTCCAGTCGAAGGAGACGATGCGGGTTGCCTTCTTCATCTCGTACCAGGTCAGCGTGCCGGGATAAGGCGTCAAAGCCGAATAGGCACACGCATCAAATTCATTCTCGATGTTGAAGTCGACGGTCTCGTCGAAAGCCGAGCGCTCGTCACTATCGAAGCCGAACATAAACAAGCCAAAAACCATGATTCCATGTGAGTGAATCTTTTCCACCAACGCGGCAAAGGTCTCAGGCCGATTAACGTGCTTGTGCACGCTCTTGAGTGTCGTGCGCGAGACCGATTCGAAGCCTATGCTCAGCATCGTGCAGCCGCTTTCGGCCGCGAGTTCGAGTATGCGGTCGTCTTGCGCCAGTTTGGATGTGACACCGGCCTGCCATCTGATGCCACGCCCTCTCAACGCGCGCATGACTTCCTTCGGACGCTCAGGCGTGCCAAAAAAATCGGCGTCATTGATTGAGACGACGCTCGAACCGCAGCTCTCTATCTCTTGAATCACTTCGTTCACTGGCCGATAGCGAAACTTCAGGCCATTCATTAACGGCTCGGCGCAGAACGTACAGCCTTGATGACAGCCCCGCGAAGTCTGAACGAACGTGCGGTTGACGTAGCGGTTCTTCTTCAGAAGGTCGTAACGTGGAATCGGCATCCCGACCATCGGATGTAGTCGCTCCGACTTATAGAATCCACGCATCGTACCTTGTTCGAGATCGCTGAGCAGCTTGTCGATCACGAGCTCGACTTCACCAATAACCACCGCATCGCAATGCTGCAGTGCCTCCTGGGGCATGAAGCTCGGATGCACGCCGCCCATAACGACGGGTGTGCTCCTGGCGCGAAATTGATCCGCGATTTCGTAGCCGCGATTGACGTAACTAGTCATCGCGGAAATCCCAATAAGGTCAGCCTTCAGATCAAAATCGATGGGCTCGATGTTCTCGTCGGTCAGCACCACTTCGTACTGATCGCGTGGAATGCACGCGGCAACTGCTAGTAAGCCTGCAAGCGGAGAGTACAGGGCTCGATTTAAGTAAAGCGGGCGGGTCGTAAGTGAATCCGTTTTCGGATTGATCAGATGGATTACGCGGGTACGCACGAATCTCTCCTG
>DATJOQ010000109.1:0-8826 GCA_035506935.1 Binataceae bacterium (SeqCode)
CTACGATCTCGATCAGCATGCCAAGTTCAGCGGCAAGGATCTGAGCTATTTCGATGAGGAGACCAAGCAGCGCTTTCGGCCATGGGTGATCGAGCCGGCCGCCGGCGTCGACCGCGCGACGCTCGCGTTTCTGCTCGACGCGTACGACGAGGACGTGGTTGAGAACGAGGAGCGAATCGTGCTGCGTCTCGATCCGCGGCTGGCGCCGAACAAGGTCGCGGTCTTCCCCTTATTGCGCAAGGGTGGACAACCAGAAAAAGCCCAGTCGGTGCGCGCGATGCTGCAGAGCTTCTTCACGGTCGCTTACGATCAGGCGGGCTCGATCGGGCGGCGCTATCGGCGGCAGGACGAGGTCGGCACGCCGTTCGGCGTAACTATCGATCATCAGACCATGGAAGATGACAGCGTCACGCTGCGCGATCGCGATTCCACGCAGCAGGAGCGACTGCCGATTTCACGGCTGGGGCAGGAGATTACCGAACGCATCGGGTGGCATCGCTAGATCGTTTCCGGAAAAGATCCCGGGGACTATTGCGACAGTTCGATGGGGGGCAGACGGCGCAGTCTTTTATCTAATCGAAAATCAGATGGCCCGACGCGGGCCAGGAGATCAATAAGATGGCGCGATTACATCCTGACATCTATTTTTTCGGCGGCAACATGGCGGAAGGCCGCGCCAATATGCGCGACCTGCTGGGCGGCAAGGGAGCCAATCTGGCCGAGATGGCTTCGCTCAAATTGCCGGTTCCGCCCGGCTTCACGATTTCCACCAGGGTCTGCACCTATTTTTATCAGCACAAATCCAGCTACCCGAAGGGCCTGACCCAGGGCGTTGCCAAAAGCGTTGCACGGATGGAAAAGCTGCTCGGCCGCAAGTTCGGCGATAGCAGTAATCCGCTGCTGGTTTCGGTGCGCTCGGGGGCACGGGTGTCGATGCCGGGCATGATGGACACCGTGCTGAACCTGGGACTGACCGACGAAACCGTCGGCGGGCTCGAGGCGGTGAGCGGGAATCCGCGCTTCGCCTGGGATTCCTACCGCCGTTTTTGCCAGATGTACGGGGACGTGGTGTTGAAGCTCAAGCCCGAGAAGAAAACCGACCTCGATCCGTTCGAGGAACTGATCGATCGGCAGAAGGCCAGCAAGGGCGTGACCGAAGATCTCGACCTCACCGTCGACGACCTGAAGCAGCTCGTTAACGACTTCCGCGAGCTGATTCGGAGCCGCGTCGGACGCGACATCCCACAGGATCCGCAAGAGCAACTGTGGGAGGCGATCGGTGCGGTGTTCGGCTCATGGCAGAACGATCGCGCGATCGCTTATCGCAGGTTCAACAAGATCCCCGACGAATGGGGCACCGCTGTGACCGTGCAATCGATGGTGTTCGGTAACCTCGGCTCCGATTGCGCCACCGGCGTCGCGTTTACGCGCGATCCCGCAACCGGCGAAAAGGGCATCTACGGTGAATTCCTGCCCAACGCGCAGGGCGAAGACGTCGTCGCCGGAATCCGCACGCCGCGCCAGATTAGCCTGGCGAACGGACGCAAATGGGCAGAGCGCAACAACATCAGGGAGGAAGAGCGCGCACGGCAGCACGCGACGCTCGAGGAAACCTTCCCCGAGGTCTACCGCGAACTGCTCAAGATCGCGGGACGCTTGGAAAAGCATTTCCGCGACATGCAGGACATGGAGTTTACCATCGAGCGCGGTCGCCTGTTCATGCTGCAGACCCGCAACGGCAAGCGTACCGCGGAAGCCGCGATCAAAATCGCGGTCGATATGGTGCAGGAGAAGCTGCTCGACCGGCGCCAAGCCCTGATGCGAGTCGAGCCGATTCAACTCGAACAATTGCTTCATCCGCAGCTCGATCCGAAAGCCAGCAAACATGTGATTGCGCGTGGCCTGCCGGCGTCGCCCGGCGCGGTCGCGGGCGAGGCGGTGTTCTCCGCCGATGAAGCGGTCGCAGTGACCGGCGCCGGACGCCCGGTGATATTGGTGCGGCTCGAAACTTCGCCCGAGGACATCCACGGGATGCAGGTCGCCGAGGGCATTCTCACCGCGCGCGGGGGGATGACCAGCCACGCGGCTGTGGTCGCTCGCGGCATGGGAAAATGCTGCGTTGCCGGATGCGGCGAGCTCAATATCGATTACAGTCATGGAACGGTCTCGGCCAACGGTTCGACCATCCATCGTGGCGAATATCTCACGTTGGATGGCAGCACCGGCGAGGTAATCGCGGGCCGGGTGTCGACGGTGGAGCCGACGATGTCGTCGGCGTTCACCAAATTCATGAGCTGGGCGGACGCCGAGCGACGGATGGGCGTGCGCGCCAACGCGGATACTCCAAATGACGCCAAGGTCGCGCGCGATTTCGGCGCCGCCGGAATCGGGCTTTGCCGCACCGAACATATGTTTTTCGAGGCTGATCGCATCGAAGCAGTGCGCCAGATGATCCTGGCCGAGAACGGCGAGCAGCGCGCACGCGCGCTCCAGAAGATCTTGCCGATGCAGCGTGGCGATTTTGTCGGCATCCTGAAAGCGATGGAGGGTTTGCCGGTTACGATTCGCCTGCTCGATCCACCGCTGCACGAGTTCCTGCCCAAGGAGGAGCACGAGATTCGTGACCTCGCGTCCAAGATCGGCGTCTCCTACGAGCACCTCAAGCAGGTGTGCGACAGCATGTTCGAGTTCAACCCGATGCTTGGTCATCGCGGCTGCCGCCTTGGCATTTCTCATCCGGAAATCTACAAGGCGCAAGCTCGCGCGATTCTCGAAGCCGCGGCCCAGTTGCGCAGTCAAGGCGTCAAGGCGATGCCGGAGATAATGTTGCCGCTGGTCGGTGACCGCAAAGAATTCGACATCCTGGCGGCCGATATCCGCGAGGTCGCGCGCGAGGTGCTGGGCGACAACGGTGTCAGGCTTGATTACACGATCGGCACGATGGTCGAGGTGCCGCGCGCCTGCATCGTGGCCGACCAGATCGCGTCATCGGCGCAGTTCTTTTCCTTCGGCACCAACGACCTGACGCAGATGACCTACGGACTGTCGCGCGACGACTCGGCCAAGTTTCTCAACGCCTATCTCGAGCGCGGCATCTACAAGAAAGACCCATTTCAGGAACTCGATCCCGAGGGCGTGGGCGGTTTGATGAAAATCGCGATCGGGCTTGGGCGCAAGGCCAACAAGAAACTGAAAATCGGTATCTGCGGCGAGCATGGTGGTGACCCGGCCAGCGTCAAGCTGTGCCATCGCCTGGGCCTGGACTACGTGTCCTGCTCGCCCTATCGCGTGCCCGTGGCGCGGCTGGCGGCGGCGCAGGCCGCGATCGACGAGCGTCAGAAAAAGCGCGAGTTCAAGGACGTCTAGCGCGGTCTATCGATAGCGTTTAACTCGGCGGCCGGCCTGGACGTGTCATTCCGAGCGTAGTGAAGCGGAGTCGAGGGATCCCGAAACAGATCCGGGATTCCTCGCTCGTAGACTTCGCTCGGAATGACAGAAAGGACTGTCGTGGCGTAGTCGACTAGCCGAAGTAGTCTTCGATCCGCACGCCGCGGACCTCGATCGTCTGCACCTGATTGTTGCGCAGGATCTTGAAGTTGACGCGATCGCCGGGCGGATGGGACCACAGCGCGTCGTAGAAAGCGCGCCGCTCGCTGATATCGCGCCCGTCGACCGCCAGCACCATGTCGCCCTGCTTGAGGCCGGCCTTTTCGCTCGGACCGCCCGGCATTACGCCGGCGATAATCACATGCTCGCGCAGGGTGTACGAGAGCAAACCCATCCATGCGCGCGGAGTCGCGCTCACGCGTTTGCCGTAGCGAACGAGCTCGTCGCGGACGGCGGTGAAGTATTCGCTCGGAATCGCCAGGATCGAGCGGCCGATATCGGTCATGTTGAGATAAGTGATCCCGACCAGCTTGCCGTGGTTGTTGCAGAGCGGCCCACCGCCGACGCCGAAGTTCACCGCCGAAGTCATCACGCATCGATCGAGCACAAACTCCCACAGGGCGTCGAACGCCCCAAGATAAGTGATGATTCCAGAATCCGCGCGGCGTCCCTCGTTGCCGACGCTCGCCACGGTGAAGACGTCTTGCCCAAGCGTACAGGTTTCAGATGAAACCGCTTCCAGATAGGGGAGATTGCTGGCCTCGATCTTGAGCAGAGCCAAGCCGGAGCGAAAATCTTGTGCGGCGATCCGGGCCTGATGTTGTTCGCCAGTGGTGAGCGTTACGATCACGCTCTGGGCGCCCATGATCACGTAATTCACGGTTAGAATAAGACCGTCGGAGCCGATCAGGATTCCACTGCCGCGCCGATCAGTGCCCAAGCCCACTGCGGTCGAAGGATGGGCTTCCGGGACGCTCGAGTGAATCCCCACGACCGCCGCAGACACCCGGTCCAGCAAGTAAACAGACGCGTTCACGCACTTCTCCGATGGCTAAAGTAGACTCGCCGTCGCGTGCTTTCAAGCTGCGACGACGCATCGTGCGCCGACAAATAAAAAGGGCGGCTCCGCGGAGCCGCCCCTTGATCTAGACCGCTTCTGAACTATTTTGCCGGTGCCGCCGTCGCAGCGTTTTTGTCGCCCGAGCGCATCGCGAGCAACTGCAAGGCCGAGCCCAGATCGAGCTCGTTGTATTGGCGATTCGCGTAAAGCTCGTTCAGACGACCAACCAACTCGTCGGAACTCTGATCCGAAACCGCCAATTCCTTGGCCAGTTGATGGATAATCTTTTTGGCTCCCTTCCAGCGGAACAAATCGGCGGCGACCTGCAGGTTGTCGAGCTTACCCACACTCACCTGCATCGCGTCCGAATATCCGTTCACGTAACCGGTCTTGGCCGAAATATCGAGCTTGTTCCAGAACAGCCCATTGTGGTCGAGATTGGGAGCGGCGAAAGAGAATCCGCAGGCGAGCAGGAACCCCACCACCAAACCGCTTACAAACTTTTTCATCGCGCCGCAGCGCCCTCCAAGCGCCAATCAAAGACTGCCTCCATAGTCTTGTAACAGAACCGGGCACACTAATCAAAACAGCCAAACTTGCGAATTTGAAAGATTCAGTGCTTTTTAGCTGCTGTAAAGCCAAACGAACCCTTTAATCGACGTTTCTTGAATATCGCATCCGCTTGCTGGTCTTCGTTTAGCCGGATTTCTGAGCCGGTTCGGCCGGGCTGGCGACCGCAGCGGAGACGCGGCTGTGCCACCGCCCGTAAGCGAAATAGATAATCAATCCCACTGCAAGCCAGGAAAAAAACCTTATCCATGTTACCAACGGAAGCCGCGACATCAGGTAGCTGCAGCAAATCACGCCGAGGATCGGTACTAAGGGAACCATCGGCGTAGCAAAGGGGCGGCGCAGCCCTGGTTCCGTCACGCGCAAGATCCACACCCCCAGACAAACCAGCACGAAGGCGAAGAGTGTGCCGATATTGGCCAACTCGGCGATCTCCTGGATCGGCAGCAGCGAAGCAGCGATGCCCACCGCGATCCCGGTTATGGCCGTCGGTATGTAGGGCGTACGGAAGCGCGGATGGACCCGCGAGAACGCCTCCGGCAGCAGACCGTCGCGCGAGATGGCGAAGAAGATGCGCGACTGACCGAGCAACAGCACCAACAGAACCGAGGTCAGGCCGGCAACCGCGCCGAGCGAGATCAATCCCGAGATCGCGTTGAGGCCGCGGCTCTCAAAAGCGGAAGCGAGCGGCGCGTTCACGTCTATCAGATGAAAGGACACCATCCCGGTCATCACGGCCGAAACCAGGATATAGAGCAGGGTGCAGATGAACAGCGAGCCGAGAATTCCCAGCGGCAGATCGCGATTCGGATTCACCACCTCCTCGGCCGCGGTCGAGACCGCGTCGAAGCCGATATAGGCGAAGAATATAACCGCGGCGCTCTTCATTATCCCGCCCCAGCCGAACGGCGCGAACGGCGACCAGTTCGCCGGCTTGATGAAGAAAGCTCCGACTACGATCACCACACCTACCACGCCCAGTTTGATCACGACGATCACTGAATTCAGCCGCGCGCTCTCGGAAATACCCACGTACAGAACGGCTGAGATGAGCAGCACGATCAGCATCGCGGGAAGGTTTATAATCGCGCCGGGTACTGATCCCGGTGCGTGAGTCAACGCGACCGGCAGATGAATTCCCAATCCTTCGATTATCACTCGAAAATAGCCGGACCATCCCGCCGCGACCGCGGCGGCTCCCACCGCGTACTCGAGCACCAAATCCCATCCGATAATCCAGGCCACCAGCTCGCCCATCGTGGCGTACGAGTAGGAATAGGCGCTGCCGGCAATCGGGATCATCGCGGCGAATTCGGCATAGCAGAGCGCCGCCATGGCGCAGGCAAAACCGGAGGCTACAAAGGAGATGACCAGCGCCGGCCCGGCGTATTGTGCACCGACGCCGGTCAGCACGAAAATTCCAGCGCCGATAATCGCGCCGATTCCGAGCGCGGTCAGCTGCCATGCGCCGAGTGCGCGCTTGAGTCCGCTGACCGCATCGCCGGCGTCCGCGATCAACATCGCGACGGGCTTGCGCTGCAGCAACTGCTCCGACAAACTCCTCCGCCCGGCCACAGCCTCTTCTATCGTTGCCACATCAAAACCTTATGCACTGCGCGCGATTGCGGCGAGTTCAACATTTGCGCCGCCGCCGGTCAACCGGCAGTGCCCAGATTGCGGATTAAATCAGACGCGGTGAGACAAAGAGATAGCTGCGACGCGACCTGCTTACCAGGAGGTATAACCGCCGTCGATACTGAGGATCGCACCGGTCATGAAGCTCGCAGCGGGGCCGGCGAGAAAAATTATCGCGCCGCGAAGCTCCTCCGGCTTGCCCAGACGCGCCATCGGCGTGAACAGCTCCATGCGTTCCCGGTTTCCCGCCTTTTCGATGCCCGGTTCGGTAGCCTCGGTCGGGAACCAGCCCGGCGCGATCGTGTTCACGTTGATTCCATACTGCGCCCATTCGATCGCGAGCTGACGCGTAACGTTGTGGAGACCAGCCTTGGCGGCAGCGTACGCGCTCAGCCGATACACGCCACTGCCCACGGTCGAAAATATCGAACCCATATTGATGACGCGGCCGGGCTTCTTGGCCGCGATCAGACGGCGCGCGAAGCGCTGCGAGAGCATCATCGGCGCCGTGAGATTTATCGCGAGTGTGCTGTCCCACATTTCGCGCGAGAGCTTTTCCGCGCGTCCGGTGGGCGAAATCCCGGCGTTGTTGATCAGAATGTCGACGGTGCCAAATTCCGCCGATGCGGTATCGACTACGCGATCCAAATCGGCGTCGACGCCGACGTCGGCCTCTATAGGCAAGGCCTTGACCCCGAACTCACGCAGCTCGTCAGCCAATTTCTCGAGACGATCAGCGCGGCGCGCGACTAGAACAACGTCGGCGCCCCCGATCGCGAGCGCCCAGGCGCATTCCACGCCGAGTCCCGAGGAAGCGCCGGTCACGATGCCGACGTGGCCGCGCAGCGAAAACAAAGATTCAAGCGAATCCATAGCGTGAACTCCGCTCAATGGCTCAAGGCTTCGGCCGCGGCCTCGGAGGCAGCCGCCACCGCACGATCGATATCGTCGCGGGTAATTCCGTAATGCGTCACCGCGCGAAAGCCGGTCGGCCCCCACGCGCCGACCCGCACCGCGCGCTCATTCAGCGCGGCCAGGAAATCCTTGGCCGCTTGCGCGCCATCTTCAACCTCGAAGAAAACCATATTGGTGCGCTTGGTTTCGGGCTTAACGCCAATTCCCGCGATCAGGGCGAGTCCCTGCGCCAGCGCGCGCGCATTCAAATGATCCTCGGCCAGGCGATCGATCATGCCATCGAGCGCGAGGATTCCAGCGGCCGCCGCGATTCCAGCCTGTCGCATCCCGCCGCCCAGCATCTTGCGCATCCGATGAGCCTTCGCGATAAATTCGCGACTGCCGCAAATCAAGGAACCGATCGGGCACGCGAGCCCCTTCGAGAGACAAAACGAAACCGTGTCGCAGTGCGACGCGATTTTCGACGCGGTCGTTTCCAGCGCCAGCGCTGCGTTGAAAATTCGCGCGCCGTCCAGATGGGTCGGCAAGCCACGCGCATCGGCAAGCCGCTTGACCTCAGCCATATGAGAGATCGGCACCGGCACTCCGCCGCATCGATTATGAGTGTTCTCGAGCGCGACCAGGCCCGGCTGGGCGAAGTGCGAGTCGGCGGGCGTGTTCAGTTGTTCGTCGAGTTCGCCGAGGTCGAGCCCGCCGTCTGCGGCGTTGCGAATCGGCGTGAGCACGATTCCACCGAGCGCTGCGCCGCCGCCGGCTTCGTAAACGTAGGTATGCGCCTGCGCGCCGAGAATCGCCTTGGTACCGCGCGGGCAATGCACCAGCAGCGCGATTAGATTTGCCATCGTGCCGCTGGGCACCAGCAGCGCGGCTTCCTTGCCGAGCATCGCCCCCGCCATTTCTTCGAGCCGATTGACGGTTGGATCTTCGGCGTAAACGTCGTCGCCCAGTTCGGCGCGCGCGATCGCCTCGCGCATCGCGGGTGTCGGCAGAGTAACGGTATCGCTACGAAGGTCGATCATGATTCGCGCTCAAGCTCGCGTTGGTGGAATGAGATTCTTCGCTCCGCAAAGCCTGCGCTCAGAATGACGGCAACTAAAGCTTTTTTCCTAGTCATTCTGAGCGCAGCGAAGAATCTCTTTCCACTGACGTTCGAGAATCTGTGACACCGCGCCTACGGGAAAATTGCCTTTACGATCTCGTCGATCGCGCGCTTGCTGTCGGTCTCGTCGGTTAGCGACCAGGTGACCGCCGCATTGGCC
>DATJOQ010000110.1:0-3041 GCA_035506935.1 Binataceae bacterium (SeqCode)
GAAACAAACCATCCCCGCCGTTTCCGCCGTGCGCACCGCGCCCAAATTGTCCTCCGATATGACGTACCAGAAGTTCCGTCCCGGCCTGCCCAGCTCCTCGGCGATTTTCGTGATCGCGAACAGGCCCAGGCGCTCGCCGCGATGGTGTGGGTCGGTCCACACGTGTCCTATCCGAATATCGTCCCGCCCCATGAAGCGCGTCTTCCAGTAGCGGCCGCTGGTTATCGAATAGTGCACCACCCGATCCTTGTCCCTGATCACCAGCGCGCCGTAATCGCGATTGGAATAGAGACGAAGCCCGTGAACGAAAAATCGGATGCCGAATTTCAGCCGATCGAGCGCAAGTCCTTCAGGATAAAGCGAGTGCAGCGACGGCCGCCACATCTGCCATCGGTAGCGCTCGGACAGATTGGCACTGACCAGCCCGTGCCCGTCGGTCCGGTAGAACAACGACCTTACCTGTTCCACTGCCGTGCGGCCTCAGCGTCGTATCACTCGGACTTCCTGACGTAGCCGATATAGTGCGTTCTGAGCTGGGGGATTGCGCCGATCATGTGCGCCGCCAGCCACGAGTATCGCGCCAGCTTGCGGATCGGTGGGATTGGCGTGGCGCTCCACAGATTCACTTCACATCCGGCGAACAGCGACTGTATCTCGTCCTTGCGCATCGCGCGCACTTGCAGATTTTGCGGCTTGTAGCGGTAGTCGTACCACAGGATCAGGCCGTCGGGTTTGAGCACGCGCAGCGCCTCATGCGCGACCGCGCGGCGAAGTTCGGCGTCGGCGATTAGCGACAGCACCAGGAACAGCACGATCACGTCGAAGCTTCGATCATCGAAATCGAGTTTGGCGGCGTTGGCCTCCATTAGCGTGACGCCCGCGGGCAGCAACTCGCGCGCCGCTTCGATTCGCTCCGGGATCAGATCGATCCCGACCATGTTCTCCGGTTTGGCGCCCCATCGTATGAACCACCCGAGCCATCCCGCTCGCCCGCACCCGACGTCGAGTACCTTCTGATGCTCAACGTCGGTGCGCCCGAGCTTGCGCATCAGGGTCAGAACCTCGCGCTCCTGCTCTTGCAGGCGGTAGATTTGCTCCGGGTTAAACGAGACGTTGCCGGATTGCGGCTGCAAGCTTTGACGCCATCGCGCCTCGATCAGCTTCTCCTCAGCCGCAAAATCTGTCGGAGTCATAGGATTAAGGCGCAACCTCACGCATCAAGACTCCGCCACGGCACGATTTTCACGCGCCCGTGCGCCAGTCTCTCCACGCACTCGATTATTTTAATCCGCCCGCGCCGAAATGTCTTAAATCTTGATTCGCGCGTATCACTTAGACGATGCGGCGAGGTGTTTGGCTTACACCTGGCAGCTACTTTGCGCCAAGAATTTCGCGATAGCCTTCGCGCTCGAAGCCCGGAACGATTTTGCCGTCAACGATCAACAGCGGGCGCTTGATCAGGTTCGGCTCCTCGACCATCAGCTTCAGCGCCTGGTCCTGGGTCAGCTTCTTTCCGGCCAGGGCCCTGGCCTTGAAGGCGGGACTCTTTGGGTTCAGAAAATCGCGCGGGTCGTGTCCTTTGAACAATTCTTTCAGCTCGGCGACGGTGAAGGGAGTTCGCGCGTAATCTCGCTCGTCCAGCTCGGCGTGCAACTCGTTACGCAAGAAACCTCTTGCGTTGCGGCAACTGGTTCAAGTCGATTTCCAAATGAAACGCGCCTTTTTCATACAATCCCCGTACAGGCACAATCCCGCCGCGGCTCCCGCACGGAAACCGCAGCGTCGATTATTTCGCGCTCGGCCGGATAGGCGCGATACTGCGGCCCAAGCCGTCAGCTTCGTTCTTGGTCGGCCGGTCTCTTTACTCGAAATCCTTGTCGTGCGCAGGGCTCGCCGCGGCTCCACGCACCGGACCCGCGCCGTTATCGATCGGCTGGGCCGGCTGCGCCGAAGCGCTGGAATTCGACGGCACTACCGACATCGGAGCGCTGCTGCTGGTCGCAGGCGCCGACGATGACGACGCCGTCACCGAGCTCGGCGCGCTCGCGCTATAGCCGCCCGTGGTCGAGCCGCTCGACGACGTATTGCCCGGCGCGACCGAAGTCGTGTTACCGCCCGCGGTGGTGGTCGGTCCGCTGAAATGAATCGGATCATCGCCGCGGATCATACCCGGTGTCAGCACATAGTCGCCGCCCAGCGAGCTTCGCCAGATCGTATTCGATACCTGGGTATTGCCGCCGGTCACCGCCCATCCCGCGCCGCCGGTGATTCCGCCCAAAATTCCGTAGACGAACTTGGCCGGAATATAGAGCACGTTCGCTCCGAGCGTCGCCGCGCCGATTCCGACGCCGTTCCAATCGACGCCGCCGTTTTGTGGTTGCGGCACCTGTGATGTGCTCGCGGGCGGCGGATTCGCGGTTTGCGCGAACGCGCTTAGCGGCGCCGCGGCCGCTATCGCTATCGTCGTTACCAGAAGCCTGAACTTGATTTTCCCCATGACTCCTCCTCCTTCCACCTCTTCAAAGAACGATTACAAAAACATTCACTCAGTCTTGATCACAACCCCTTGCGGCAAGATCTCCAGCAGATGGCGGAACGCTTCGTCCAGATAAGCCTGATCCTTGGACTCTAGCGTTACCTTCACCCGATACTCAGGATGTCTGATCTTGGGGTAAGAGCCAAGCAGCAATTGCGGGAATCGCTCCAGGCACGAATTGAGGTACTCGGCGATCGTGCCCTCACCGGCCTGGGTGTAAATCGCGCGCAGAAAGTACGGATCGCTGGCAAAGCGCGGCATCAGCGCCGACATCTTGGCTTCGAACAGCTCCGGAATACCCGGCAGCATATAGACGTTTTCAACCTGCACGGTGGGGAAGTCGACGTCGCCGCCCAGGTTCAGCACCGCGCCCTCGGGCACCTGCGCCATCTTGAGCCCGGCCGCGAGATGCCGTTCGCTGAAGTGGCTCCGAATCACGCGCTCGAGTTCCGGATTATTCACTATCTTGCGGTCGAAGGCGCGCGCGACCCCCTCGATCGTGAGA
>DATJOQ010000111.1:0-5474 GCA_035506935.1 Binataceae bacterium (SeqCode)
TTCAGATGTTGCCTGCCCGCTGGCAGATGAATCGCGATCAGACCGCGATCCGACGATACCTTTCCCAGGCCTTGTGCCAGATGCCATCCGGCTTCGTAGTTCTGATTGACGATCAGCTCACTAGGACTAAAAACCGTAACATCGAAACTCAGCGCATTCGGTGTCCAGCGGGTGAGATCCACCATGCCCGGGCCGGTGAGATATTGCTCGCCCTTGTAGCCGGTCTCGTCGTAGCCGACCGCGTTCGTATCGATATCGGTATATTCATAGCACTCGAGCGCGCCCATATTTGCCTGGGCCACGTGAGTCATGTTGAATTTGGCGCCGAGCTGTCTCATCTGCCGAAACTGCATCGACCTGGTCAACGTCGGCGTGCTGTCGCGGAAGATGAGACCAAGATTCGGCGGACCCACGATCCAGACGTCGACCAGACCAGCGAGCAGCAGCACACCGGCTAACCATGGCCCCACCCGGCGGAGCTTCGCGCACAGCATCTCGGCGCCCGAACCAGCGAGGACCGAGACCGTCAGAACAAAGGGAATCAGGATTCGCGTCGGCAATCGCATCGCGGTCACCAATCCTGCGAAGAGCGGCACGCTCCGGATCAACACCCACAGCGAATGGGGGCCGGTATCGCCGCGTGCCAGCTCCAGGAAGATCGCGGCCGCAATGAGCCAGGGCAGAGGGCGCCGCCATCCGTAGACCGCACCGAGGATCGCGAGCGCGACAAAAAACAGCGAGATGAACGCACCATATTCCTGGAAGCCGAACGATCCGGGGCCGTTACGCAAAATACTTTGATAGTGCGAGAATAGGCAGATTTTCAGTACCCACCACGGATTGCTCTCGCCCCCCATCGGCGCGCGCGGATACATGCGGAACACGTCAACGCTGGGTAGCAGCTTTACCGCCGAGAAGCCGACCGTGAATATCGCGATCGCGGCTCCGGACCATAGCGGCCACAGGCTGAGTCGAGTCAGCAGCATCGGCAGGGCGAGGCAGGCGATCAGGATACAGACGAAGATCGCGAGATAGAGACCGCCCTCGAAAAAAACCAAGGCGACTAGTAATCCGGAGAGCGCCGCGGGTAACAGCTTCCTGCGTTCAACTGAGATATAAAAGAGCGCCGCGATCCACGGAAGATAGGCCGCAGGCAAAAATACCGTGTGACCTTCACCAATATGCAGATAGTACCACGAGCTGGCGGGAAACACCGATGCGCATACCACCGAAGCCAGCGGCCCGAATCCCATGCAGCGACCGAGCACGTAGCCGCCCGCCCACGCGATAGCCAGATGAAGTATAATTTCGAGCTGCAGTCCCAGTACTGGTCCCGTGATTAGATGCAGTAGAAAAAACGGAGTGAGTATTCGCGACTGCGGATTGCCGAACATCGGCATCCCGCCGCACTTATATGGATTCCACAGCGGGAACTGATGGTAATGCCAGACCGTATAGTACGGCACCCAGTGTAGCTCGGTCGTAAACTCCCAATCGTGAAAGGCGCCGAATTGCCCCAAATGACGGAGCAGTGGCCAGGAAAAGAGCAGGGCGAACGCGAGCGAGCCAAGCGTGACCCACAAGGTTTCGTGGCGGTTCGTGGTCAGCTTGCGAATCGGACCAGCCCAGGCGGGAAGGAATGAAGCCACTGCGGATTAATGGGTGTTGGCAGACGCAGAGCCGGTTCGGCCCACGACTTCATACATTGCCTGGCCAAAAACGCCGAAATCCGAAACCATGCGCAGCTTGTATTTCTTGCCGATGACGTCGATCTGGTCGCCTGCGGGAAGCGAGTAGACCGGCCGCTGAGGATAGAAGTGTCCGATCGCGGGAGTGACTCCGCCCCAGCCGCGATCGAGCGTGGTGCTGTCATCATATACATCGACGTCAGGACGCAGACCCTCTACGTAATGTCCGTACCACAACGCATTACTCGGACCCCACCAGCAGAACACCACCGCGTTCGGCTTGACCTTGGCAAACACCGCCCGCGCGAGAAGGTCGGCATCGTGATAGTCGTGCATGTCAGCACTACTCCAGTTGACTCGGGCCAGACCAATCGGCAGCCAAATTAAAAGAGCGAACACTATAGGCAACAGTGCCTGGCGGAACGAGCCGTACTCGAGTTTTCTAAGCGGAGATACTACCAAAGCTTCGAGACCGATTGCGGAAAGAAAAAATAATAGCCAATTCGAAATTAGTACATAGTGAGTAGTATCGTTGATCGGCATCGTCAACGTCGGGTAGACGGGAATTATGACGCCGAGTGCGGCACAAATAGCCAGCCGCCAATCGCGAATCAACAATACACCGAGACCAACGATACTCAGCAGGCTGACTAACGCGAGGCCGGCTGACGTTAGCCATTCGTTATACCATCCGACCACCTGGGGCAGGTTTTTGAGGAAAACGCGAAGTCCCTCCCAGGTCAAATAGTTGATAATCCCGCCGACTTGCCCGCCCAATGCGACAAACTGAAATCCCGCCCAGGTGTAGGTGTTACCGTAATTTAGCGGCGGATGCATCGACGCACGAAGCGGCAAATACAGATAGATGCCGACCAAGCCGATTACGCCCAACAGCCCTGCCACGATCATGGTAGGAGGCCAGAAGAACTTCCGCGGCTGCGATGCGATTAGATAGAGGATGATGGCCGGCAACTCCATCGACAGCACTCCGGCGCTGCCCAAACCGACACCTGACAGCAACGCCATCATCCATAGCCAGCGCCGTTCGCCTGTGTCGGACCACTTCACCGCCATCAGCCACAGCGCGGCACCCATCATTACCGTGAGAGTGTAGGGATCGGCGTGGCCGGCAGCCCTCCAGGTGTTGAGCGAAAACGCGAAGCCCAGCGAGGCGATCACTGCCACCAAGGGCGAGGCCCGAAAGCGCAGCGCGAGTACCGTCAGCATCGAGGCGGCAATCGACGCCGAGAGCACCGACATCAGGTTCATGCGCCAGGCCCACGATCCCAATGGCAGAACAGTTCCGAAGATTTTGCCCACGATGGTGTAAAGCGGATAGCCGGTTGGGTGCGCGACACCGAGAACGTAAGTGACGGTCTGAAATTCGCCAGTATCCATGAACGCCGGCCCCGGCATCATGGTGCGCAGGTAGACGATGGTCGCGACCAGTAAGGTGATCGCGCTCGCGACCGCAACGCGCCGGGCCTTGATAAAGGAGCAGACCTGATCGAGATTCAGCGCGCCATAACTGGTCGGAAACGGCGCGACGCTTGCTCTGTTCATCCTGGGATATCCTTCAAAATCACGATGACCCCTTCGTCGCACACGTGTAGAAAGTCCCTCTGCGAAAATTCCTTTCGACCTTTGGCTGTCGGATAAAGCGTCATAGCGGTTTGCGGCGGAACAGGCGGAGCGAGTCCTGATGGAACACTTCCTCGTATCCGTCGGGCGGTTGTTTCATCCATCCTGGGGGAGGCGCCTGCTCCAGAATGTAGGGCGGATGACTGGCCAAAGCTTGTTGCAGGTCGGACATCGGCCGCACTCTGCCGCCCGCGAACCATCCGATATCGGTGGCCGGGATATCATAGAGCATCGGATCATCATCGATTCCGGTGAAAACGGAATAGCGGTTGAAATCGCCGGTCACGTTGGCGTTGCGGGCAATATGGAGGATGTGCGTGTTGGTATCGATACGCCCGCTCGCGACTTCGCCGCGCAGAAAATCCACCAGGGCGAAATCCGCCGGCCCCATGGTCCAGCGCGGATTGTGCGTCATGAACCAGAAGCCGCCGGCGGCGGTATTGAAACCGATTGCCCATTCTTCGGCGATCGAATGCTCATTGTAGTCATCGCTGACGTCGAAGCGCAGGTACCACGGATAAATCAGAATCGCGAGCAGCGCGACCACCACCACCAGCCTGGTGCGACGCTTGAGCCCATAGAGCAGAGCGAACGGAATCGCAGCAGGGAAAACCAGAAAATATGGACACCAGTATTCTTCGAGCTTGAAGCCGATATCGTTGACGCCCGAAGTAAAGGCTTCGCCAATTCCGCGCGCCGCCAGATCCCTGAGCAGATCCGGCAGAAATACCCCGATCAAAAGCGCGACGGCGATAATTCCCGCGCCATTCGAGGCGGCCAGTGGACCGTCCAACGCGGCCCACAGCGCCAATCCGCCAAGCGCGAAAAGAAAGAGGATCGGGAACTGCGTCATCAGCTGCTCGTAAATCGAATTGCGCGAGGCCGCAAACGTGTACATAATCGCGACGATCAGAAAAACCACCAGCGCCTTGCTGGGCCAGGTTTCCAAAAGCGATTCGTGCGCTTCGGGTGCTTCGCCCATCCCAAGCGCGGACCACACGATCACCGCGACGCCGGCAATCTGCGCGAGCGGCATCAGCGGATATGGCAGGGGCCTGGCAAGCCCGATCGCGAATTCGGGCATCGCGAACAATAGCGCGCCCGCCAGGCATAGAACTCCCGTGACGAAGCGCTCCCAGTCGCGTTCGCCGAGCCACAGCAGGAGCCCGGCTGCTGCGACTACCACCCCTAATCCACCGTCGATCGCGTGGGTCGCGATACCCGCTCCCAGGATCAAAGCGCCCAGAACGGTCAGGCTCCGGCTGCGACGGCGATCGAGAAAGAAGCCGAGTCCGAGAGCAACCAGCGCAAAGTCGACGGCGGTGCCGCGCATCCCGGTTGAGCGGCGGAAAATCGTAGTGAAGAAGAGAAACAGCGCGGCCATCCCACCCGCGACGTCGTTGGCCAGCGTCGCTCCCAACCGGTAAGTCGCGAGAATCAGCAGCGCCATCATCGGCACGATCAAACCGCTTTGCGCCAGCACGCCCAGGGTTACATGACTTCCCATCGCGAGCGTGGCGAAAAACAGCTCGAGACCTGGGGTCTGCGTGCGCGGCCCCCAGCATCCGAACGGATCGTTGTCGAACGGATGATAAACGCCGAAGGTCAGGATTCGCTGCACCGACGCCGGATAGGACAGCACGTCCATGTACGGCGCGACCGGCGAGCCAAGCTCGAGCGGCAGCATCGCGACCGCCATCAAGAACACGGCCAGAATCGCGAGCTGCTGCCCGGCGGTGAGCGGCGTCCAGCGTAGTTGCGGCGGATTACGCCAGATCTGAAAGATACCGGCGGCGATCAGCAGCCAGATTGTAATCGGCCGGAACAGATGTATCGGCCCGAGCAACTGGCCGAGCAGCCACGAGATCACCCAGACGCCCGCCGCTCCGGCCAGGATCAGGTCGAACGACTCGATTTCTGGCATGAGCTGCAGCAGAAGCCCGGCCACGACCGCGGCGCTCACTGCCCAGAAAAGCCAAAGCCTCAATGCCGCGAAAGCGGTTTGTGCGAAGACGCTTCCGATCCCTCTGAGCGCGGCTGAGAAGTTGAGCGCGTGATGCGTTCCCTCCAACCGGCTGACGGAAAGCGCGATTATGCACAGCACCGCCACGGCCACGACCACCACAGGCAAGTAATCCGACGCGC
>DATJOQ010000112.1:0-4091 GCA_035506935.1 Binataceae bacterium (SeqCode)
ACGCGATCGATTCCTTGCAGCACAGCGTAGTTATCGTAAGGGCCACCAGAACTGGTGCAGGCGCCGAACGAATCCACCCATTTTGGATCCGACATTTGCTCATAGACCCGCAGCAGGACCGGCGCGATACGCTCGGTGATAGTGCCGACGACAAACAGCAGATCGGCCTGGCGCGGAGTGAAACGCGGCAGCGCGGCGCCGAAGCGGTCGATATCGTATCGGGGGCCGGCAACCGACATATACTCCATGCCGCAGCACGCGGTCACAAACGGATACGGGAAGAACGAGTACTTGCGCGCCCACTGCACCGCGTCGGTAAGTCGGCTCACCGCGAAGCTCTGTGCAAACGCGGTGCTCTCGGCGTTAACCCCGCCGCGCTCCGAGGCCCCGGCGACCATGTACGCGGAAACCTTTCGGCGTCCTTCGCTCATCTCGAACAAAGCTCCCTTGCGCTCGCGCTAGCCGTTCTGGCTGAAGCTGAATCGCATCTGCGCGCCGAAAGCATGCTTATCTAACATCACGCACTTAGACAAGCTTTGCTACTGACCCGCGAGCATCCGGCGATGCGCTTCACACGAATTTAACCGATCAGTTACTATGCTTTCTTGAATTTCTTCTGAGCGCAAGTTCTCGCGCGTATATGACCGATTGGAGGCAAGAATAACCTCGATAACGATGCGGCCCGATTGCGGTCGAGGTTCGGCGTCCGGACAGATTCTTTGAAAATCGGAATCTGCGCTCGACCCCGAGGGTTCACTATGTTACTCGTCGCGAGGCTGGGCGGGATGCGATGGATTAGGTGTGCACGGGCTCAATGCCACAGGAGTAACGCTATGGCACGGCTAAGGCCCCTGGATCGGAGTGAGATGACCCCCGAGATGGCTGCTTTATCTGATAAGATAAAGTTTGACCACGGCTATTATGCGGGACTTGGAATATTTGCTCATAGCCAGGAGTTCGTTGAACCGATGTGGAGCGCCTACGTCGAGATGTTCGACGGGGGACTACTGGATTCCAGGCTAAAGGAAGTGGTCCGCATCAAGATCGCTCAGAATAACGACTGCTTCATGTGAAAGCGCTTCCGCTATCCATCGGTGATGGATAAAGGCCTTACGGAAGAGCGAATCGCGGAAATTCCGAACTACGAATTCAGCACCGTACTCAGCCGGCGCGAGAAGCTCGCGCTGAAGTTCGCCGAGAAGATGGGTATCGAGCACCAAGCTGTCGACGAGGCATTCATGGGGTTGCTGCGGAGCGAGTTCTCCGAAGCCGAGATCGTCGAGTTGTCGATCGTCATCGGCGTATGTGTCGGATGGGGTCGGCTGCTTTCCGTTTTAAAAGTAGAAGAGCCGTGAACTTCGCTGTCAGATAACTTCGGCAGCGGGCAAGAGGAAAATTATGGCGGGAATTACTCCAGTCGACGATGCTCAGCTCTCAACCGGAATGAAGGCTCTGGTCAAGCGCTTCAGAGACGATCCCGACTATGTGAACGGGCTCAAGATTTTTGCCCATAAACCGGAGATCGCCGAAATCATATGGTCGCGCTACGTCGATTTGCTCGATAACGGAAAATTGCCGCGCGAGCTGAAAGAACTCGTTCGAATTAAGTTGGCTCGCAACAACGATTGCTCACCGTACTCGATTAAGTCGTCCGCGATCGGGCGTCGTCCGCCGTCGGTAAAACCGGGTCCGGACAAAGTCGCCGAGATAGATCAGTTCGAGGTAAGTGAGCTTCTCACGCGGCGCGAAAAGCTGGCGCTAAAATTTGCCGACAAGCTGGGGAGCGATCCGCAGGCTCTGGACGAGAAATTTTTCGACCTCCTGCGCGCGGAATTCACCGAGCCCGAGATCGTGGAGCTGGCACATGTTATCGCGATGGGCGTAGGCTTTGAGCGTTTTATCGCGGTGTGGGCTCCTCGGGTTTGCGCACTTTAGCGGACGGGCTATCGTAAGTGCTTGCCGCGCATGATTTGATAGCGTAGCCGCTGGCGAATTGCGGTAAGTTTGATGGCCTCCAAGCGTTCCCTCGACTCGCGCGCCGCGATCGCGCATCTGCGCAAGGTCGATCCGGTGTTGGGCCGGCTGATCGATCAGGTCGGCGCGTTCAAACTGCGGCACGAACCCGAACATTTCCAGGCGCTGGTGCAAGCGATCATGTTTCAACAGCTCGCGGGAGCGGCCTGCCAGGCCATCCTGGATCGCTTCGTGGCGTTGTTTCCGGGCGCGCCCTTTCCAACCCCCGCCCAGGTACTGGAAGCGACCGACGAGCAATTGCGGGGCGCCGGTTTGTCGCGGCAGAAGCTCGCGTATATGAGGGACCTCGCCAAACACGTCAGCGAAGACCTGCTAAACTTCAAACGCTTCCCACGGATGGAAGACGAGGAAGTTATCGCCGAGCTGATTCGCGTTAAGGGAATCGGGCGATGGACGGCGGAGATGTTCCTGATGTTCAACTTGCGCCGCCCCGACGTTTTGCCGGTCGGCGACCTCGGGTTTCAGACCGCCGCGATGAGAGCATACGGGATGAAGCAACTGCCGACCGCGAAGCGGCTCAAAGAGCTGGGTGAGCGATGGCGTCCCTATCGCTCGGTGGCGGTGTGGTATCTATGGCAGATGATTCGTATGAAGCTGCCGTATGGCGACGGCGCCGCGCGGGCGAAACCTGCGAAGCGCAAGCGCGCTACGGCCCGCCGAGTGGTTATCGCTACATCGTGATTCCCTAGATGGAATTCGCGGATCGGTTAATCGAGGCCCGGCACAGCAAACGCAGTATCGCCGTACTGGGTGTCGATCCGCAGCTCGACAGCAGCGATTCCCTTGGCATCCCGAGCGGTCTCACGCTGACGCAATTCTGCTGCGAGGTAATCGAAGCGGCTGCGGATTTCGTGGTTGCAATCAAGCCGCAACTCGCTTTTTTCGAAGCGCGCGGAATCGATGGGATGAAGGCGTTGGCCGAAGTGCTGACGTTCGCGCGCAAGCTCAATCTGATAACCATCGCGGACGCCAAGCGCGGTGATATCGGATCGACCTCGGCCGCTTACGCCGAAGCGTTTCTGGGCGGCACAGATTTCGCCTGCGACGCGCTGACGGTCAATCCCTTTCTGGGCGGGGATGCTATCGCTCCCTTCGTGGCTCACGTGCGAAACGGCCGGGGCCTATTCGTGCTGGTCAGAACCTCCAACCCATCGTCTGGCGATTTCCAGGATCTGCCGACTTCGGATGGGCGCCCGGTTTGGGAATCGATCGCCGAGCGAGTGCGGGAGTGGGGTTCTGGCTCCATTGGCGCGTGCGAGATGAGTTCGGTTGGCGCAGTAATCGGCGCCACCTATCCCAGGCAGGCGCACCGGGCACGTGAGCTGATGCCCAACACGATAATTCTCGTGCCCGGCTATGGCGCTCAGGGCGCGACCGCATCGGACGCGGTCGCGGGGGCGCGACCTGACGGTCTCGGCGTTATCGTCAACGCCAGCCGCAGCTTGATGTATGCGTATCGCAGCGGAGAAAGTGATCAGGTTCTATCAGCGTCGCGCGTCGCACAGGCAGCGCACGACGCCGCCCGAGCGATGCGCGACGATTTGAATCAGGCGTTGGCTGCGAGATCAGCGGCGCCTTAGATTTCAGGCGCGCATCAGTTCGGCTTCGTCCGCTTGCAGCGTCTCGTAGACCTCGCGATCGATCCGGCGATAACGCTCGAGCGAATCGACAGCGCGCTGCTCATTACCTTCTTCGCGCGCTATTTCTCTCATCTTCTTTTCGATCCACGAGAGATGCCAGGTCTCGTCTTCCATCACCGCGTTGAGCACCTTGCGCGTTTCCTCATCGACGTTAGGCAGAGACAGATGATGCAGGTAGCGGGATTGCGCCCGCTCCTCCACCACCACGGTAAGTGCCAGCAAGTCGATTAGGTCGCGAGGAACCCCGGTGCGAAGTCCGAGCCGGCGCTGATAACCGTCTGGAACCGTAGCTGGAGTGCCACCGAGATCGGCAATCCGCTTGGTCCACAACCAGGCGTGCCGGGTCTCGTCCGCCAGATGACGCGACATCTTGAGTTGAGCATCGGGATCTTTGAGATGGCCGAGCAAATTGAACAG
>DATJOQ010000113.1:0-7459 GCA_035506935.1 Binataceae bacterium (SeqCode)
GCTAGCCGGCTCTAGGGTCACCGCGCCTGCCACTAACGGGACGCCCTTGGGCGGCAGATTCGCCAGCACGATAGCGTCGCGATCGCCTTCGACGCGAAACACCGCCGCCTTGATCGGAGTGCGCCGCGCCGCGATCCACCATAGCTGATAAGCAAAGTCGGGCGGATTCGTTGGCAGGCCCGAGGCCTCCAGAATCGCGGTCCCCGCGCGCGGGCTGATCGTGATCAGACCGGTGGCGCCGCCCGCGCGCCGAAGCGGCCTGAGCTTCACCACGCTCGCATCCGGCGCCAGCATCACGCGGGTCAGGAAGGCGCTACCCTCGAGTTCCACACGCAAGCCGTCGGGCGAGAGCAGGATACGGCTCAGGCGCACGCGGTCTTCGAGCTCGTCGCTGAGCAGCGCAACCTGGCCGTTGGCCGCCGCGAGCTGCGTGGTGCTCTCGCCGAGCTGACCGTTGAGTTTCGCGATCTCGTGACGGAATTGCGTGGTACTCGCGGTCAGCTGCACCGATTGCGAATAAGCAAACAGGGCCATCGCCGCAGCCGCGACGCCGGCGATGCTGGCGGTGACTTTCCACCGCGTCGCCACGGGCGCGCTGGCCTGGCGAGTCTCGCCGTGTGCTTTATTTTGCCGAGCTCGATAGGCCGCGGCGACGCTGCGATAGCTATTGCCATTGCTGGCGGCAGCGACTATCGCACCATTTTGCGCCGGGCGCATTTGGCCGTTTTGCGCGGGGCGAGTTTCATCGCCAGCGGTGCGTAAGCGAAGCTCGAGACGATTCCAGATACGGTTATCGGGAGCTTCTTCCGCTACCATTGCAAGCGCGGCGAGGCTGTCCTTGAATGATCGTAATTCAGAAAAGCAATCGTGACATCCGTCGGCGAGATGATCATCCACGGCTTGCTGCTCGTCACCGTCGAGGCGCTCGAGCGCCGCTAGCGGCAGCAGTTCCTGTAGCCTTTGATGATCCATAGCTATTAGATTCTACCAGGCCGGACTCCGCTGTGCGCCAGGGCCGTGCGAAGTTTCACCAGCGCGCCGCGCATGCGAGTTTTTATCGTGCCCAGCGGAATATTCAGCCTAAGCGCGATCTCCGACTGAGGCAAGTCAGAGAAATAAGCCAGCTCCAACAAGGTTCGTTCGTTCTCCTGCAAGGCGTCGACCGCGGCCTTGACGATTCGACGCCGCTCGCCGTTCCAGATTCCCAGCATCGGATCGGGCTCGGCTTCACCGACGACACTGTCCGCGATGGCGAAACGGCGTGCGTTGCTGGCACGCAAGCGGTCGATCGCACGACTACGCGTGAGCACCATCAGCCATCCGCTCACGGAGCCGCGGGAAGAGTCGAAGTTCGACGCTTGCCGCCATGCCTGCCACAGGACGTCGGTCACTACCTCCTCGGCATCAGCCTCGTTGCGCAAAATCCGTTCGGCCACCAGCATCAACGCGCGACCGTAACGCTGGCTGAGCTTGCGCAACGATTCCGTATCGCCGGCCGCCATACGCTCGACTAGCGCCATATCCGGCGGATCGAGACGCTGTCCGTCGCTCAGCCCACCCCTATATACGTGTGCCGGTGCCACTCCAGATTGGACAGTAGTGGCGATCGTTTCAACCTCCACCAAGGCACGCAGACCTCTTGCGACGTTATCCTTTCGAAGCCTTTGCGCCATAGGGCGAGCTTTTGCTCTCGACGGTCCTTTCTTTCGTTGGGGTCGGCCCTTTAATCCAAGGGGTCCTTTGCTGCCAAAGCGGAAGGGCCGATCGGGGGTCGCACGCTCATCTACCTTTCGACCTTTTGGATGTCATTTGTCAAGGAACGTTCAGAAGGAACATTTATTTTATGGGCGAAAGTGTCTTATACGGGGTTTGAAGCTTTTTCGAGCGCGCCGACGAAATCGTCCAGCAGATCGCGCCAGTGTTCGGTGCCGACCGAAATCCTCACCAGATCATCGCCGATTCCGGCTTCGCGCAGCTCCTCCGCGCTGAGCTCGCTGTGCGTGGTGGTCATCGGATGACATACCAAAGTTTCAACCCCGCCCAGGCTTACAGCGTTCCGGCCAATCTTTAGATTGCGTAGAAATTCGAAAGCGGCGGCCTTACCGCCTTTTAGTTCCAGCGACATCAGAGACCCGGGAAAGTCGGTCTGAGCGTCGCGAATCCTGATTTGATTGGGATCGGTGAAAAGTGACGGATAGATCAATCGGCGAATCTCGGGACGGTCGGCGAGGCGCTCGGCGATCTTCTGCGCGTTCTTGCTCTGGCGATTCATGCGCAACGCTACTGTAGAGAGACGTGAATCGAGCATCCAACATTCATCGGCCTGCAGGATGTTCCCCAGCAGTGCGCGCACGCCGAGCAAGGTTTGTATCAGTGCCGGATCGGCAGCGAGTACGACACCCGCGAGTAAATCGCTGAATCCGCCCAGGAACTTGGTCGCGGAATAGATAACGAGGTGGGCGCCGTGGAGCAGCGGATGCTGGAAAGTCGGACCCAGTAGCGTGTTGTCGACCGCCAGCAACGGTCGTGCGGGATGAGCTCGCACAGCGGCGCTGGCAGCGGCGATATCGGTCATGGTCAGCGTCGGATTCGACGGCGTCTCAACCAAAACCAGTCTCAGATCAGGCGTATCGGCGATCGCGGAGGCGAGCGCAGCGCTATCGCCGGCCGCAACCGGTCGCGCGACGAACCCGAGAGGCTCGAGGATCTGATGAATCAGATGCTGGCTGCCGCCATAAAGGGGCCGCGTGTAGACCATCGAGGAACCGCGCTCGAGAAACGCCAACATCACGGTCGAGATCGCCGCCATGCCGGAGTTGAAGACCGCTGCGGCGCTGGCTCCGCGCTCCAGCGGCACGAGCTGATCTTCGAGAATGTCGGCGTTGGGATGACTAAGGCGGGCGTAGATCAAATCCGGGTTTTCGTCCGGCGCTGGGTCGGCTCTGCCCAACACGATCTGGAATGCGCGCTCGGCCGCCTCCGGACTCGAAAACACGTAAGTCGAACTCCGATAAACCGGCGGACGCGCGGCGCCGACCGATAATTTCGGATCGAATCCCGTGATCAGGACGGCGGTCTCGGGCCTTACTCGATAAGGGGATTTCGCCATAAGCTCAGAGCTATCGAATAATCTGAGCGGGAACAATTAATCGCTTCGGGCGTGACCAAAAGCGGTCATCGCTACGGCTTCTAATTTAATCGCGCGAAAGCTATTTCGAACGGTGGCATCGTTTCCAACCCCCCGCTTTCTTCGTTACGGTGCTTTTGGTTAAACATAGAGTCTACCAATGCAGAAGCTTCAAGATCTTCACGTCGCTACCACGCAGGCGTTAATCGCGCCGCGCGTTCTAAAGGAGCAGTTGCCCGTCAGCGAAGCCATCGCCGATAACGTGGCCAATGCGCGCGCGGTGATTCGCAGCATAATTACCGGGCGCGATCCGCGCCTGCTTTGTATCGTGGGCCCGTGCTCTATCCACGACCCCGAAGCGGCGATGGACTACGCCAAGCGCCTGGCCAGATTGGCCGGAACGCTGACTCAGTCGCTTTACATCGTGATGCGGGTCTATTTCGAAAAGCCTCGCACGACGATCGGATGGAAGGGGCTGATCAACGACCCGCGGATGGACGGCAGCTATGACCTGGAGCACGGATTACGGCTCGCGCGCAAATTGTTGGTCGATATCAATCAGCTCAAAATGCCGGCCGCGACCGAACTGCTCGACCCTATCACTCCGCAATATATCGCCGACCTGATTTCGTGGACCGCGATCGGCGCGCGCACCACCGAGTCGCAGACCCATCGCGAGATGGCCAGTGGGCTGTCGATGCCGGTTGGATTCAAGAACAGCACCGACGGCAATCTGCAGAACGCGATCAACGCGATCGACTCCGCGCGCAGGCCGCATTCTTTTCTCGGTATCAACCAGGAAGGCGTCACCGCAATCGTGCGCACCACCGGCAACCCCGACGTTCACGTGGTGTTGCGCGGCGGAAGCAAAGCTCCAAATTATGACGAAGCCAGTATTCGCAACTGCGAGTGGCTGCTGATCAAGGCGGGCCTCGATGCGCGGGTGATCGTGGATTGTTCGCACGCCCAAACCAACAAGGATTACACCAAGCAACCGGCGGTGCTGGCGGCGCTGGTCGAGCAGATTCGCGCCGGCAATCGCTCGATCATGGGCGTGATGCTGGAAAGTAATCTCGGCGCCGGCAATCAGCCGCTGAGCAACGGCCGCAGTGGGCTCAAGTACGGGATTTCGATCACCGATCCGTGTATCGATTGGGCGACTACAGAACGATGCCTGGTCGAAGCCGCGAACGCTCTGAGCAGGCGTCGTTAGAGGTTACGACAGTCCGCTAGCCCTGGCGCGTCTCCGCGCGCAGCTTTTCGCCGATAATCATCGCCTTTAACGCCGCGCTATTGCGCACCGGATAAGTATCGGGCCGATCAAGCGACTTGTACGCGTGCTCCAGCCTGGCCAAGCTTTCCACAAAGCGCTCGCGCGACTCGGCAAGAGAAGGTCGCGGCAACTGGCGCTGGCCGTCCTTCAAATGCGACGTCAGCAGAGATGTGATCTTGCCGGGCGCCGCCTTGAATTCGCGCGTTATCGTGTCCGCGCTCTCCTCGCACAGCCCGATAATATCAGAAGACATCGCGCCCGCACTGTTCGACGCGCGAAAAACCTGCTTGCGCCCCGGCAGGCTAAGCTTGCCCTGCGAGGTCTTGAGGCGCGGGATGCCTTTGTACTCGACCATCTTGTACGCGATATCGAGCGCGCAGGCGTCTGCGCTGACCGCAAGCTCGGTACCAACGCCGAAGGCGTCGACCGGCGCGCCCGCCTTCAGCAGCGTGTCGATTTTGTTTTCATTCAGATTGCCGCTGGCGAAGATCGCCACCTCGCGCAATCCGGCCTCGTCGAGAATGCGCCGCGCACGACGGCTCAGATCGAGCAAATCTCCGCTGTCGAGACGAATCCCCACCAGTTGGAAGCCCTTATCTTTCAACTCGAGCGCCACCGCAACTGCGTTTCTCACTCCCGCGATCGTGTCGTAAGTGTCGACCAGCAGAGTGCTGAGGCGGGGAAACGTAGTGGCGAAATGCGCGAACGCGTCGCGCTCGTGGTCATGCGCCATGATATAGCTGTGCGCCATCGTGCCGTAGAGCGGAATACCATAGCGCTTGCCGGCGAGCACGTCGGAAGTGCCGTCGAATCCCGCAAGGTAGGTCGAGCGCGCCGCGATCAGCGCCGCATCGGCGCCCTGCGCGCGACGCATCCCGAACTCGACCAGGCGGCGGCCGCGCGCGACGCTTAAACATCGCGCCGCTTTGCTCGCGATCAGCGACGCCATCCCGAGCTGGTTGATCGCGATGGTCTCCAGCAACTGCGCCTCGATCAGTGGCGCGCGCACCTCGAGCAGCGGCTCTTCGGCGAAAAAGATCGTCCCTTCCGGCATCGCCCAGACTTCGCCAGTGAAGCGAAGCGTCGAGAGGAAGTGCAGAAAATCGGGCTTGAACAACTTGAGCGAGTCCAGATATTCGAGCGCAGACGTGTCGAAATGGAAGTTCTCCAAGATTTCCAGCAACCGCTCGAGTCCGGCCGCGACCAGGTAGCTCCGCGTCGGTGGCAAGCGGCGCACCGCGAGGCTGAAGCAGGCCGTATCGTTGAAGCCGTGCTCGAAATAGCTCGCCGCCATCGTGAGCTCGTAAAGATCGGTGAGCAGAATGGTCTCGGATGGATCAAGACGCAGATCGATGGGCATGGCTTGCAGTTTGTTACGAACTCACAGCGCTATCAATGACGCGAAAGTTCGTATCGGCTCCCCCTTGGCCGAAGCTGTAGAGCGGACGGCGACATCGCTCGGGGCACAGTCAGGATCAACGGTCGCTTTCGTCAGCGCGATCGCACCTGCGGCAGCGGCGGCTCGGGCGGTTTAGGCGGCGCCGGCGGCTGCGCCGGCTCCTGCAGCACGCGCGTCTCATGCGTAGTGCGGTGGCCCAGCGCTTCGGTCATCTGTTTGAGCCGTTTGTCGACCAAATCGTTGATCGTGCCGGCCTCGCCGATCTTGCCCGCGCGCACGCCGGTCAAGGTCTCAATCCCCTGATCGATCGTCTCGATCGGATAGATGTGGAACAGTCCTTTCTCGACCGCCGACACCACCTCCTGATCGAGCATCAGGTTCACCACGTTAGAGCGCGGCAGCAGCACGCCGTGCTTGCCGGTCAATCCAACCACTTTGCACAAGCGAAAGAATCCTTCGATCTTTTCGTTGGCGCCGCCGATTGCCTGCACGTGTCCGTGCTGATCGACCGAGCCGGTGACGGCGAGGTCCTGGCGGATCGGCACGTCGCTCAGTGCCGAGAGCAGCGCGTAGAGCTCGGTGCTGCTGGCGCTGTCGCCGTCGATCCCCGAGTAGGATTGCTCGAAGCCGATACTCGCGGTCATCGTCAACGGATGCTGCTGGCCGAAGCGCGCGCGAAAGAAACCGCTCAGGATCATCATACCCTTGTCATGCGTCGAGCCTGAGAGGCGCGATTCGCGCTCGATATTGATCAATCCCGCCTGACCCACCGCGACGGTCGCGGTCAGGCGCGAGGGACGTCCGAAGGCGTACCCGCCGACGTCGAGCACGGCCAGGCCGTTGATTTGACCCACGCGGGCGCCCTCGAGCTCCACCACCAGCACGCGTTCGGCGATCAGCCGGCGGATTTCCTCCTCGATGAAATTCAGACGCAGGATACGCTCGCTCAGCGCGCGCTCCACGTGATGCGCGTGGACCTCGGGCGAACTGTCGGCGCGCGCGAAGTAGGCCGACTCACGCGCGAGGTCTTCGATCGGTTCCATCGAAGTCACCACACGCGTACGATCGCCCGCCATCCGCATGCCGAACTCGACGATCCGCGCCAGCGCACCGCCGTCGAACGGCGGCAGATTCTCTCTGCGCGCCACCGCCGCCACGCGCGCCGCATAATGGCGCACCGCGTCGGCATCGGCGTTCATCACCGGGCGAATCTCGGCTTTTACTTTGAACAACTCGGCGAAATCCGGGTCGTAAAAATACAGCAGGTTGTAGAGATATGGTCCGCCGAGCGCGATCACCTTGCTTCGGATATCGATCGGCTCGGGCTTGAGGCCGCTTGCGAAAAACGGGAACGGCTCGAAGGTCTCCAGCGTCATGCGGCCGCTCTTGAGCCCGCGCTTTAGAGTTTTCCATACGCCCGGCTCGACGATCGCGTCTTCGAGATCGAAGACCAGGAATCCACCGTGTGCCTTGATGAAAGAGCCGGCGATGATGCGCGTGAAGTTGGTTCCCGGCCGCCCCAACGGATCGACCCATCGCTCGATCGTGCCGAACAGGTTGCGATAGGTCGGTGCGTCCTCGCTGATCACTGGCGCGCCGCTGCGCCCGGAATTGTCGACCAACACGTTGACCTGATATTCGAAAAAAGGCGGCCCTTCCT
>DATJOQ010000114.1:0-18793 GCA_035506935.1 Binataceae bacterium (SeqCode)
CCTCGTACGCATCATCTACGTACGATTGCTCTGGATCGTATTTCTCTTCCGCGCCGCGCGGCATCGACAAGCCCCCCGACAAGCCGACAGGCGCGGCTAACAATAGGTCAACACCTCGAAAAGCAAAAGGCCGAACCCAGATGGAGGGGCCTTAGATTTAGGTTTTAGAGTTGTCGGAAGATAGGGGCTTGGCCCTCGCCCAACAAACCGGTACTCAACAGTCTGCTCTTTCAAAGATGGCTAGCTGGCAATCGTTCGGTCAGTTGCGCGTCAGGAGGGGCTGAAATTTGCCACCTCCGCCTATTCCGCCAGCCGCGCCGGTCACCAAAATCGGATTTTCGACAGGCACGATCACTTCTCCTCAATTTTTGACGCGTTCTTCGCGAATTGCGCGCCCGCTCACCAGCGGGTGCGAAACTCGTGCTCCAATTCAACCATGTCGAGTTCGGCTTCGAGCTGCTGGAAGGCCGAATCTCCGATCGCCCCGGTAAGCCGTAACTGAGCGAGTCTTTCGCGCGAGGCGGCGTAGGCTCGAGCGCGCAACGAGGCCTCAGCCTGAAGCGTTTCCGGCGAGATCCCGCTGGAGCCGTCGAGTCTGCCCAATAGCTCCGAAAACTCGCGATGAAGCGACTCGGTCACCTGTGCGTCGGGAACGCCGAGACTGCCCAGTGCCGCCCTCAGCATCTCTTCCCGGCCGAGACGGGTCTCGTCTTCGAGCGCATGATCATCTTCCTCCAGACCCAACGCCAGCACCAAGGGACGCAGCGTAAGGCCTTGAATAACCAGGGTGCCCAAGACGACGGTGAAGGCGGACAGCACGATCAGGTCACGATATGGGAAAGCCGCCGCACCACCAGATCCATCGGGCAGAGCAAGCGCGGCAGCAAGTGTCACGATGCCGCGCATCCCGCACCACGCGACCACGACTCCACGCCTGACCTGCGGCGTGCCGATAATTCGCGGCGTGGACTCGCCAAGTACGAGGTTGGTCAGCCATAGCGAGCGGTTGTAGGTCATTACCCACGCTATCCGCGCGGCGATCGTGGTTATCAGCACGGCCGCCGCAAAGGCGATGGCCTCCTCGCGTTGTGCAGGATCGAAGCGGCTAAGGATAGGTCCGATTTGCAGTCCAATCAGGATGAAGGCGAGCGCGTTGAGCAAAAAGACAGCGGTTTCCCATACCGCATAAGACGGCACGCGAATAGCGGCCGGCATCCTCATCGGTGAGCGCCGCGACAAAATAATCGCGAAAGTAACGATTGTGAGTACGCCTGATAAATGCAGGTGGTCGGCGATTATCCAGGCGCCAAACGTGCCGACGAATTGCACGACGATCGAACTGGGCGCGTCGGAAAAACGGGCAACGAAGTTGTGGAACGCGAAGGCGAAAAAAGCGCCCAGCAGGATGCTGCCTATGAGGACAGATGTCAGAGTCAAAAACACATCCGACGTGGCGCCGGCATGAGCGAGGGCCGCACCAACCGCAAGCCGGTAGATCAGGAGAGCGCTCGCGTCGTTGAGCAGACTTTCTCCTTCCAGGACCGCGAGTAGTCGATGCGGCAGCTTGATTTCCTTCAGCACGGCGGTAGCGGCGGCGGCATCGGGCGGCGCGACTATCGCTCCCAGGGCTATTGCTACTGGCCACGACATCGCAGGGACGAGCCATCGAGCGACTATCGCCACGGCGGCGGTCGTGACCGCGACCGCCAGCACGACCAGGCAGGTGACCGGGAACCAGGTCTCCTTGAGGTCACGCAAAGAGCTGTCGAACGCAGCGTCCAACAGCACCGGCGCGACGAACAGAGCCAGGGCCAGGTCCGGATTGAGCGACAGGCGCGGACCGCCCTTTAGAAAAGCGACCGCGACGCCCCCGAGCGCGAGCAGCGCAGGAGAAGGCGCGCCGATTCGGCGCGCTAGCGCCGCCAGCAGCACCGCGCCTAGAAGCAACACCAGTATCCACTCGAGAGTAACCATGTTCGGGTACAGCGGCGTCTCGCCCTTGCGACTTTCAGAGATTCGACCGGGTCCTATTTTGGCAAATTCCCGCGGTAGCGAGATAGATAATCTTGCTGGTTGCTTTCCGGGCGGATCTTCGTGGATCACGCGGTGGCGCAAAGTGTCAGTCTCATCCGGCAATCGGAGGAATATTTTCCGAATCGTGGCTCAGAAGCGGTTTAGATATGGAGTTGAGTCTGAACCGATAGCTCGAGGTGAGGGCGCGATCGAACGATCAAGTTCGTATTGATTCGTATCGAGCGGTTAACGTATGTTCCGAGCGCAGTGTCAGCCGTGAATGTTACCGTACTGGGAGCCGGGGATGCGTTCGCCAGCCGCGGATGGTTTCAGGCTGGCTACGTGATCAACGCCAACGGTGCGCGCATCCTGATGGAAGCCGGACCGGCGTTGCTGGCCTCGATGAAGCGTTCGGGGATTCCGTCCGACGAGATCGACCTTGTCCTGATAAGCCATCTGCATGGCGATCACTTCGCCGGCCTTCCCTTCCTGATTCTCGAATACATGTACGAGACTCCGCTGCGCAAAGACCTGGTGATCGCGGGACCGGAGCATCTGGAGCAGAGGACCTGGGCGCTGTTCCGCGACATGTACCCTGAGTTCGACACCAGCGCCATCGCGAGCAAGCTCAAGTTCGTGGTGCTGGAGCCGGGCAAAAAGACGCGATTGGGGCGGTTCGATGTCACAACCATCCGCACGCCGCACACAATCAAGGACACTTCCCTGGCGTTCAGAATCGAAGTGGACGGCAAGAGCCTGGTATTTTCCGGCGACACCGGATGGACGGAAGAGCTGGTTACATTGAGCGCGGGCGCCGATTTGCTTTTGATCGAGTGCACATTTTTTCAGACCAAGACTAACTTCCATATAAGTTATCCCATGATCGTGGCCAATCGCGGGCGCTTCAAAGCGCGACGGATGGTTCTTACCCATATCGGCCGCGAGGTGATCGATCGGATCTCAGAAATCGAGGGCGAGATAGCGTCCGACGGTATGACGATCGAGTTCTAGACGCCGGCAGGTTTCCAAGTGGCATCGCGACGCATTCGCGGGGGTGGGCTTCAGCGCCCGTTGCAGCCCGGCCTGCTTGACATTTCAAACGCCCTAAAATAGTAGAAGCGCGCATGGCGGCTCGGCTTGTAGGATTTGCCGGCTGCTTCGTATAACCTCTCTGCGTTATACGTTTTGCCGTGCTGCGATTTCAGTTCGGTCGCATCGCTGCTCGCGTTCGACGGTAGGAATTCTTTGTTCTGGCGAAATAAAGGCCGGATTTGATCCAGGTTCCATCCAAGGGTCAGCGAGGAAGTGGTGGCGCATACTCGGATCCTGTTGCGCGGATGGGCCTTTAATCTAAGGTCAGCCGTTAATTCAATGACGATACGGGCTCCAAAAGCGGAACGCGTGGGCGTTGTCCTCGTCTTCGTCGTGAGCGCTGTGGGCTGGATGCCGGGTTTTCGCGCAATCGCCTGGGCTCAGCAGGTGGGCTCGATCACGCAATTCAGCGGCTCAGCCCAACTCCATCGCGCCGGTGCGGTGCAGAATCCTGCGGTCGGGACGGTAGTCGACCTTCACGATCAATTGAGCACTTTGGCCAATTCCTCGGCCACCGTGACGCTGGCGGACAAGAGCACATTGTCGCTGAGCCAGATGACCACGCTGACATTTGACGAGAACGTGATTTCCGGCGGTACTCGCCAGAGAACCCTGGTAGGTTTGCTGAGCGGGGCGGTCTCGAGTGTTATCACCACCGCGATGAGCGGAGGCAACCCGACTTTCCAGATCAACACGCCTAACGCCCAGGTCGGAGTCCGCGGCACTAATTTCGTTACGACATACAGCGAGGGCAAGGCGCGTCCCGGGTACGAGGGCTGCCAACGCTACACGGACGTGATCGTTCACGAAGGCACCGTGGTGGTAACTAACCGCTCCAAGCCGGGCCAGGTGGTCGATGTTGCGGGCGGGTTCGAGACCACCGTTCCCTGTCTGCTGCCCCCGCTGATTGCGGGGCCGATCGGCCTTGGCGGTGGCAGTTCTTCACCTCCGGCGGCAGGCGTACCGCCGCCGTCAGGCCATGCGCCGATCGTTATAAAGCAATAAGAGCTTGTTCGATGGACGTCCTCTTCCAGCGGGTAGCGGTTGCAGGCGCGCTGCTATGGACCTGCCTGATGCTTGCGAGCGTTCCGGCACACGCCCAAGTGCAGAATATCTATCCCGGATTCTTCGAGCTCGCCGATCCCCAGGTCTTCAACGCGTTTGCGTTTGGTGGCGGCTACGGCAGTCCGAAATACGGCATGATCCAGGAAGGATTTCAGGCCGAGCAGAGCGTCACGCCGTATCTGGGCCTGGTGAGCAGGGTAACCGGATATCAAGTATGGGTCGGTGACCACTTCAATAATCCAATGGTGCCCGAGGGTCCGCATGATAATCAGCTCAATTTCGGGCGGTTTCAAGGCGGAATGGTGTTCGCGCTCTATCCAGGTACGCGACTTTTCGTGTTCGGTGGGCACGATATCGGGGATGCTTATGGAACCGTGATCGAAGGCGATCTTTCGAGCTGGTGGTTCATTCATTCACAGCATCCGATCAATTTCTCCTTCAGCGCCGTGCACAATTACCAAAATCACGTGACCAGCGCCGAAATCGATCCGCGCGTGGTCGCTCTCGCCACCGATAACTATTTGTTCACTGCCGGCGCCGGCGGCGCGATTTACCAGGGCGGCGCGATTCACGCGGCGCAAGGACAGGGCGGCATCGACCTGGGCGTCTATTTTCGTAAATGGGGCTTCGGTGTCGATATCCAGAGCGGTTATGGAACCGCAGACGGATACGGCGAATTGACCTTCGAAAAGCAGTGGTCCTTCCTAGAATAATCGCTCCACTTGCTGCGTCATGTGCGGCGACTCTGAGCCTGGGGTCGTCGATAAAGGCGATCGTTTTTGGTTGGGGAGCGATCCGATGAAGGGATTGCCGATCGAGGCTTCAAGCATAATCCAGCGTGTGATCGGGTTCACGGCGGGCTTGCTGTTACTTGCTGCCTCCGCTGCAATCGCAGCTACGCCAAGCCCGACGCCGACACCGGTCGCCGGCGCGGTTTCCGATAATAGCTTTGGCACCGGCTTTAACGCGGATAGCACGATTCCAGGCACCGTCGAGCCGGCAAAAAGCGATACCCCGGGACTTTTCCTGTTAAGTATCGTGGCGATTCAGGGAATTGGTTCAACCAGCTCGACCGGCGCAGCCTCCGCGTTCCTGTGCGTGCCAGACACCCCCGGACCATGGGTTCCCATCGGCGATTGGAGTTGTGACGGTGGCGGAGCAAACCAAGTCCACGCGGCCGCTGCTTACAGGTTCACAACCTCGGCGGACGCTCCCGGCGAACCGTTTACCTGGAGTTTCAGCAGCACTCCCTGCAGCAATCCGACCGCGGAAACCTTTCTGGCGTCGGTAACCAACACCTTGTACTCGAACATAAATATGTCTCCGCTGGATGCCGTCCAAGGGATGCCGGTCTGCAGCCTGGGCAACGCGGGCAGCCCGATCGTAACGCCCCAGGTCACCACCGTCCACTATAACGACCTGATTGTAACCGCATTCGACGCGAGCGGAGTCGGCCAATCTCTCAATTTACCCGGCACGGGAAGCGATCTGGGCCCGGTGGTGAGCGAATCCAATATCAACCAGGGACCGGCCAACTTCACTGCTTTCGGAAACACCGAGAATATCGGTAAATTCAACACGGGCCAGTTCGGTGCACCAGGAGTTTATGGCCCATTCGAGGCGGTGCTGGGCGCGACTGGCGAAAGCCTCGGAATATCGGTCGGCGTGGTGACGAACGCGCACACGCCTACGCCGACGGCCACGTCCACGCCGACCAGCACTCCAACTCCGACCGGCACACCAACCCCCACGTCAACCAGCACTGCGACGCCTACCGCAACTACCACGGCGACCCTGACTCCAACCGCGACGCCGACCCCGGCCGCGATTGTGAAGAGCACGCCGATTCGAATAATGCGCAAAGCAGGTACAACGACTACGGGGGGAACCTTCCAGCTCTGCAACGTCAGCGGCAATCAGACGATGACGTCCTCCTCGCTAACGATTTCTTTCAACAACGCCGATCTGTTTACCACGGTTACGCTGACCGGCGTTCAGGGCCAAAATACGGTAACCGTCACCCTGAATCCGATTATCGGCGGCGATTCGCCCGAGCATCCCAACAACACCGTCTTCAATTACTCGCCGCTCCCGATCCCGCCGGGCACTTGCGCGAATTTCAGTCTTTCGGTGACGATTACCGGTAATCCATTGATTAGTATGGCTGAACCGGGCGTTGTATATGCATCGCTGGTCCCAATTTCCGGATCAGGCTCTCATCGCGCGCGCGTTCTGCTGGCGGCCATAGCGTTGCTCATAATTTGCACTTCGCTGTTGGGCGGCACGCGACGGCGTACGATACTTGCCGGTATAGTTCTCGTTGTCGCCTTGGCGGGGCAGAGCGGATGCGATAGCGGTGGAGGCGGCAGCAACTCGAATTCAGGCTTTATCGGACCGAATCCTCAGTCTGCGCAAACCGTGGTAGCAATCGAGGTCATGACTCAGGAGGGCGCGCCGCTGGCGGTCAGCGGATTGCCCGCGTTCATATCGAACGTCATAACGCCGCCATGACCGCGCATATGCGTCGCTGATCTGACATTATGAGACGCAACAAGGCAGCAAGGTTGCGATCGTAAATGGCCAGGATAACGCGAGTACTTAAGTCACCTCGCAGGCGTGTGTGGAAAACGGTCGCGCTCGGCGCGGCCGTGGTGGTGATTCTTTTCTCGATCGACGCGTTTTATCCCACGCCGCTGGCCAAAGCCGATCTGCAACTTTTCGATTTGCGTTTGCGTGCATTGCGGCATCCCAAACCGCTCGATCTGGTCGCGATCGTCGCGATCGATGATAAAAGTCTTAAGGATCTCGGCGAATGGCCATGGCCGCGGTCGGTGATGGGCCAGTTGGTTGACGCGCTGACAAATTACAAAGTTAAGGCGATCGGCTTCGACGTTGCCTTCAGCGAGCCCGACGCTTTCGACTTGCAGCGCGCCGACATGATTGAGCGATTGAAAGCCGGCGGTATCAGCGAAGACCAAAGCCGCGCCCTCGTCGGGCCGCGAAACGATCGACTATTCGCCGACGCGCTGCGGGCTCAGGGCAACACCATCATGGGGTTCCCTTTCGAGAGCCACAGCCTGACGCGCACCAACGAGCGCTATTCGCACGCAGGCTTCGCAAAGACGATAGAACCCCCGCCGCCGATCGAATATGGGCTGGTGCGCGGCAGTAGCAGCACGCCGCGGGTTCCGACGGCGACCGGCTATTTGCCCAATATCCAGATCATCCGCGACGCCGCCCGCGGGTCGGCCTACTTTGACATCAACAGCGATCCCGATTCGGTGATCCGCACCCAGATGCTGGTAATCGGGTTCGACGGGCATTATTACCTGCCCCTGCCCGTCGCGATGGTCGCGCTCTACCGCGGCTCTCCGCTGACCTCGCTGCAACTGGATGACGATGGCGTCGCGAGACTGGCAATCGGCAATGAGAACGTCCCGGTCGACGAGTTAGGCCAGATGCTGATCAATTTCCGCGGCCCCACCAATACATTCTCCAACTACTCGGCCTCCGACGTCATTGCGCATCGCGTACCCGCGGATAAGCTCGCTGGAAAACTCGTACTGGTAGGGGTTACCGGACACGGCCTGGGTGATCGCGTTTCCACGCCGCTGGACGGTAACTCTCCGGGCGTCGCGGTCACAGCCAATGTCATCGACAATCTGATCGCCGGCGATTTCATTCGCCGTTCAATTTATGCGGAGACCGTCGCGCGCATCCTTGGATGCTTTCTAGGCCTGGCGGTTACGTTCGCGGTAGCGTTCATGTCTGAAAAGCGATCGGCGATAGCGGCAGCCAGTTTGGCGGTGGGTTACCTGGTATTCTCGCATTTGATCTTCGTCTACAACGGTTTGGCCCTGAACCTGATTTTCCCGCTGCTGATGCTTGGTATCACCTATACTGAACTGGCGGCTTACCGGTACGCGACCGAAGGAACCGAAAAGCGCCATCTGAAGCACGCCTTCGAGCACTATCTGCATCCGAAGGTTATCGAATCGATGCTCGACAAGCCCGACACGGTCAAGCTGGGCGGCGAGTTGCGTCATTTGAGCGTGCTGTTCGCCGACATCGTCAACTATACGGCGCGAGCGGAACGCGAGCGGCCTGAGGATCTAGTAGCGCTGCTCAACGTCTACCTGACCACGATGACCGATCTGGTCATGAACAGCGGCGGAGTGGTCGATAAAATTCGGGGCGACTCGGTGATGGCCTTCTGGGGCGCGCCGGCGGAAGTGCCTAATCCGTCGCGCCTGGCGGTCGATTGCGCGCTCGCGATGCTCGAGGAGCTCAAGTTGCTGAAGAATCGTGACCCACGGTTCGCCGATATCGATATCGGTATCGGTATCGCGACGGGCGAAGCGGTGGTGGGCAATTTCGGTGGCGAGCGGCGCTTCGACTATTCAGCCATCGGCGATACCGTCAACCTTGCCGCGCGCTTCGAAGGCCTGACACGACATTTCAAAGCTCATCTGCTGGTTACCAGGCAGACTTTCGCCGAAGCCAACGGCCCGTACGTCACGCGCGATGTTGGCTTCGTCAAGGTCAAGGGCAAAAGCGAGGCGGTTGGGATGATCGAAGTGCTCGGGCGCCAGGACAGCGGCATCGACACAGGCTTCTGCGATCGCTTCGCCGAAGCTCTGCTCCTGGTGCGCGACGGCCAGGCGCGACAGGCCTGCCACAATTTCGAACAGCTCCTGAAGGAACGGCCCGACGATCACGTCGCGCGCATGTACCTGGAGCGGCTGCGTTCGGCGGCTGACGGAACCGAACGCGAAGTCGTGTTCGAATTCGACACTAAGTAGGACTAGTCGGCTGCACCGGCACCGGATGCACGTGCACCCGGCCCTCCCGTACCCGCTCCTCCAGCCGTATAGCATACGTACGTGTTGCTCTGTGGAAGCGCCGCATCATGTCCTGGGTAGCAGACAAAGTGTGCGCTCAGATCCAGATCCGCACCCGGTTCCTTCTGCTTGCCCTCAAAATTGCCAACGTACGGCTCAGCATCGCGCTGAACCGTTACCGCGTTAGAGTTGCCCGAACTCTGCGAATGCCTTTGCCCGCCGCCATTTCCGCCACCTCCCAGAAATTGAGACAGGCCGCCGAAGCCTTGAGCAAACGATTGACCCGGCGAGAACATCAGCAAGAGCGCGGCGCCCACGATGGTCGCGGCCGCAACCTTTTTCAAGTCTGTATGTTTCATAGCGAAAAGCCCTCGCGTCGCTGAGTCCGGATCATCGGCGCGGTTCTTCGCGGCGTTGTTAAACCTCAAGTGCGTGTCTCTCTAGTAATAGTATTTCCGCTTCGGTCGGCGACTAACAACAAAATAGTCGCGCAGTTGTGACGGTATGAAATGTTCGCGCTGTTCTCTGGTGATGTCCGTTGAGATCAAACAATCGCAAAAGTGGGCAGCCGTTCCGACGGGGCTCGCAAAAGCCCGCAGCAGTCAGGCTGCCCACGTTCCTTTACCAGCACAACCACGGATGATGCCGGCGAAAATGAGGATCGCGGCATGCAAAGTAATGATGGCCATAGTATCCGGCAGGATAAGCCCGATAAGCGTAAGGCTCCGCAGGCGGAACCCGATAACCATAGGACCCATGAACCGGCGGCGGATAATATATGGGCGCGGCGCTCGCTGCTACCGGCAACGCCAGCATCAGGAGAGCAAAAGCCCCAACTATCATGTTTCTTATCTTCTTCATGGCTTCACCTCTCATCTCTGTTGTACGACGTGGCGCGCAGTCCGTTACCGCCAGCAGCAACAAATCCAGGCTTGCAAATGAGCGCGTCAATCAACCCACCAAAAGTCAGATTTAGCGGATATCTCTGAAAATTTAGCTTCGCGATTTACGAGGAAACGGCGCGTAACAAGCGGAGAAAGGGCGTACGAAATACGCCCTGTTCTCCTGTGCGTTTGATGGGCCGGTCGGCCTTCGAGGTCAGATCTCTGACGTTGTCGACATTATCGATGAGTCAGTTCGAGCGAGCTCGGTTCAATAACTGAATTTATGTAACCAGGTGATGGGATCGGAAAGCCTCGACCCCAGTTGAGGATAATGGTGCCGCGCGAATTCTGCACGTCCACCACGACCGGACCAGGATTGCTGGTGGCCCGCACGCCCACGTTCCATTCCGCGAACGGTTCGTTTTGGTAATCTTCCGACCAGCGCTTGGGCCACTGCCATATTTTCCACAGATTGCCCCTGCGATCGAAGGCGATAGTCCACCACGAATCCCAGTTCTCGGCATCCCAGAAGTTGATAACCGCGCTGTAAGGATTTCGCGGATCTTTGGGCGTTCGCAGAATCACCGCGTATTTACGCAGCGACCATACGTCGTCCACCAGCAAGCCGTTGGGACCGTAGAGGTGAGTATTCGGCTGCTTCATATCGTGAATAGCCAGAACGGTTTTCCAGCCGAGAAATTTCCAATCCCAGTTTACTACTCTGTCGGCGAATCCGTAGAAATCAGAGATAGTATGATCGGTCCCCAGTAGCGAGTCTGATTTCACCTCGGCGGTCACGCGTCGCACGCGCCGGATCGCAGGCAAATATGCCCACGCATCGTCGCCGCGATAAGGATCGCTGTAGCGCCAGACCACGAACGCGGTACCGCGAATATCGAACGGCGCGTAAAATCCGGTGAACTCCTTGAACTCGAAGTCCTCGCCGTGCTGCGCGCCCGGCAGGACGCCGCCGGAATTTGCGAACGGCGCAAGATGCGAGAGATAGAATCGCCAGTACACGCACGCCATCGTGCGCTGATAATAGCCTCCACCGCCGTATTGATCGGTGACATCAGTCGGCAGGGGGGAATTATGGGGCAGGGTCCACAACCCGATCGGTTCTGGCAGTATGGTCTGCCCGCCATGATTCCCTGGGAAGCGGAGTATCGTCAGCAGCCAATCTAGTGCACCGTGGCCGACGTTCTGCCATCGATACTCGAAGTTCCAGGCAGCTCTCACACCTGAGCGCGGATCATTTGCGTCGATGGTCGCGTCGGAAAAAGGCTGTCCGCAAGTGTAGTTGTCGATCGTGCCGTCATCGCGCAGGCGCACCTGTCGCTGATATTTCTCGGTGCATTCCATGAAGTCCCGCCGCGGCGTATGGTTGACCGTTTCAACCACCTTGACTCGCGCCCCGGGGAAATTCAGTTGCTCGAGATATCCCGGCGCCATAAACGGGCGCAGGCGTTCGATATCTTTGGAGGTAAGAACGTCGCCCGGCTTAAAGGTGGGCTGCGCGTCCTGGTACTTGTGCAGCCATTGGACGATCGTGTCGACCGTGTACCTGGAGACGTCGGGACCGCCTGCGTCCTGCGCGTAACTTCGCTGCGCGATCAGAAGCGCGGTAAACAGCATCAGTATTAACAAGCGCGCCCTGGTCGACGTTGGCAGGCAGCCGGTAATTCTGCGCCGGCGCTCGGTCCAGAACGTAGGCGGACGGGTCGCTGAGTGAGAGATCATCTGACTAACCTCCTGTGATTGCGATGGTCTGATTGCGATTTGGCGATAACAGTCGTGCTCGGCTCACGAAAAAGACGCGGCCGACAACATCAGGCGCGACTCGCAGGCTTCGGTTCACTCGCAGAGATCGATATCGGCGACGTGACCACCTGTGCCGCGTGAAAATTCTGCGGCGATGCTTGCGCCGGGGCGCGATAGCGAAAAGCGGCGGCGGGATGATTCTCGGGCAGGCGCGAGCGTCCTGAGCCGTAGAGCTTTTCGCGCAGCGTGCCTTCGCGATACTCGCGCTTGTAGACGCCGCGCCGCTGTAGTTCCGGAACCACCAATTCGACGAAATCGATGAAAGTTTCGGGCGTCACCGCGTAGCACAGGTTGAAACCGTCGATGTCAGTGGTATCGACCCACGACTGGAGTTCGTCGGCGACGCTTTGCGGGGAACCAACCACGATCGGCCCCATCCCGCCGATACCGATGAACTCCGCGATTTCGCGCACGGTCCAGACTTTTTCAGGATCGGCGCGAGTGAACGCGTCGACCGCCGAGTTGATCGCGTCGTTCTTGATGTAACGAATCGGTTCGTCGAGGTCGTATTCCGAGAAGTCGATGCCGGTCCAGCCGGAGAACAGTGTCAGCGCGCCTTCGTGGCTGATATATCTTCGATATTCTTCGAATTTGGCCTTGGCGTCGGCCTCGGTTCTTCCGACGATCACAGTCATCAGCGTGAAGATCAGGATTTCCGCGGGATTGCGTGCGTAGCGCGCGGCGCGCTGGCGGATATCCGCGACGCGCGGAGCGACTACCTGCTTCGACGGACCGAGCAGGAACACGCACTCAGCATGCCTGGCCGCGAACTCGCATCCGCGGTTCGAAGCGCCGGCCTGATACAGCACGGGAGTCCGCTGCGGCGAAGGCTCACACAAATGGAACGCGTCGACGCGAAAGTTCGCTCCCTGATGATTAATCCGATGAATCTTCTCCGGGCGCGCGAAAATCCTATTCTTGCGATCGCGCACCACCGCGTCGTCTTCCCAGCTTCCCTCCCACAATTTGTAAACCACCTCCATGTATTCGTCCGCGAGCTCGTAGCGCAGATCGTGCGCGGTCTGCGTGTTGAGCCCGACGCCTTTCGCCGCGCTGTTCAGATAGCCGGTGACGATATTCCATCCGACGCGTCCCTTGGTCAGGTGATCGAGCGTCGACATGCGACGCGCGAACGGATACGGCGGTTCGAACGACAAGGTGCAGGTGACGCCGAATCCCAGGTGGTGGGTTACCTGCGCCATCGGCGGTATCACCAGCACCGGATCGTTCAGCGGAACCTGGATAGCCTGGCTGAGGGCGGTGTTCGCATTGCCGCCGTAGACGTCGTAGACGCCCAGAACGTCGGCGATGAACAAACCGTCGAACTTTCCGCGCTCCAGGATCCGCGCGAGTTCGGTCCAGTACTCGAGAGTTTTGTAATCCTCGGCGTGATCGCGCGGATGGGTCCATAGACCAGCGGATTGATGCACCACGCAATTCATATCGAAGGCGTTCAGCCTGATTTCTTTGCTCATGTTCCTTTAATCCATCGAATAAATAGACTATTTTGGCGAAAATTAATCACGGGCTGCGAGGCCCATAGATACAAATACTTCTGCTATCCCGGCGCGGTTTTTTGAGGCGCCGGCGACCGCTGATCGAGCAGCCCGGCCAGTTGAAAGGCGCTTTGATCCGGCGCCAGAAGTGGCCGGTCGCGCTCGCCGAGGTCGGGTTCGCGGCGGACTACATAACGGATCGGAATGGTTATCGAGACGCCGTGCGTGAGCCGGACGGTCACATGGCCGGTCGGCAGTCGGGGCGTGGGCGCGAGCATTTCGGCTGGCCACCAGCGATCCTGTGCCATCCAAGCCCAAACCGGCGGTGCTGGGACAGAGTCAGGATTACCAGTGAGATTGGTGGGTAATCCGAATAATGGGCTGGTCGGCTGGCCGGCATTTTCGTACGTGCAGCCATTGCCGATCGAACCGCGGGTAAGCGAGATTCGAGATGCGTTGCTGGACTGACGAGAACGGCGGGTTGGAGTTCTGATTGAAGACGACCTGGAAAAGTTCACGCGAACCTCCTGCGCGGACCTCCAGTCGTCTGGTCAGACGCGACTTAATCTATTCAGTCAATCGATTAAATGTGTTTACCGTAAAGAGCAGCTTCATGTCAACAGTTTGACGTGGCCGAATGCGCGTCAGGTTATTCCAAAAAGATTTTTGAACTTCAGCCTTGGCGCGGCGGAAATGCTACAACAATAGTTAGCTTTAAAACTGAGCGTCACTCGCCCATCTTCTGATAAGACCAACTGGGGGTGGTACGGGTGCGAGGCTGTTCACGATCAAAAAGCAAGGGGGGAGTTTTTTGTTGCAGGTTCCTACCTTGAATTTTGAGATTTTTAGTTGAGCGGCCGTGGTTAAGCGCGACTCTGGATCACAGGTAGAGGACTCGGCTGACCGACTGGAGCAGCCGCCGACCTTTTCCGACCAGCTATCGGACGGGAATTCGTCGGATAAATTGATCGAACAATTGCGCGAAGCCGTTCGGGCTCGCGACGATTTTCTCGCGATCGCGTCGCACGAACTGCGTAATCCGCTGACCCCAATCCTGCTGTGCCTGGAGCTGATCCGCGCGGCCGACCAATCCGGCGATCGCGCCAAGCTGACCAATGAGATCGATCGGCTCGAACGACAGATCGAGCGCTTTCTCGCGCGCACCAATATTCTTCTAGAAGTCGCCCAGATCAGTTCCGGCAGGTTCAGCGTGGACCTTTCTAAAGTGAACCTGTCCGAATTGATTTCTGGTATCGTGAGCGACTACGCGCCGCTTGCAGCACGAAGCGGATCTCAGCTGACCGGCGATATTCAAAACGGTGTTATTGCGATTGCCGACCGCATGGCAGCGGCGGAAATTGTGGAAAATTTACTTACAAACGCGATCAAGTACGGCCAAGGCAAACCGATCGAGATCAGCCTGAAGGCGACCTCCCAAGCGGCTCAGATCGCGGTTCGCGACCATGGAGTCGGTATCGACGAAAAGGACACGGCGCGCATATTCGAGCGCTTCGAACGGGCAGTGAGACGCGGAACTCAACCCGGTTTTGGCATCGGTCTTTGGCTCTCACGAAGCCTGGCAGAAATGATGGGCGGTTCAATCACCGTCTTCGGAAAACCGGGCGCGGGGTCGCTGTTCACCGTGTCCTTACCGATCAGTCCGGGAGAGATCTATGGCTAGTGAGCTTCGGCCGCTTGCGCGCGTACGTTCCGGCGTCAAAGGCCTCGATGAGATCCTGCGCGGCGGTTTTTTTGCAGGCGGGCTTTATATCATCGAAGGACCTCCCGGGGTCGGCAAAACCATCCTCGGGAATCAGATTTGCTTCAATCAGGCGGCGGCTGGAAACAGAGTCCTGTACATGACGCTGATCGCCGAGACGGTTGGTCGGATGCTGCTCAATATCAGGGACCTGAAGTTTTACGACGAAGCGGCGGTCGGCACCGGGATCTTCTACGTCAGCGCGTTCAACGCGCTCAAGAAAGATGGGCTCGCGGGATTGCTCCATCTGCTGCGCAGAGAAGTGGCGGCGCGCAAGGCGACCACGTTGGTGGTGGACGGCTTTGCCTCCGCGTCCGATCACGCCAAATCGCGCGAGGACTTGAAGCTATTCGTGCAGCAGTTGCAGACGCAGGCCGACGCGGCCGATTGCACCGTCTTTCTTCTGACCAACCCCGGCGAGCAGAAGCCTTCGTCCGAGGAGACCATGGTCGACGGCATAATCAACCTCGGCACCACGGTCCACGAATGGCGCTCGGCGCGCGAGATCTGCGTGCGGAAGTTTCGCGGCAGCAATTATCTTCAGGGAGTCCATTCCTACGAAATCAACGTCGAAGGTGTCACGGTCTATCCGAGGCTAGAAACTCTGATCAGTTCGGGTCCTGACTTTAACGGTGAATCAAAGAGAATTTCGTCCGGCAATTCCCGGCTCGACGCGATGCTTGGTGGAGGGTTCCCCGCGCGTTCGTCGACCATGATCATCGGGCCCTCCGGCACAGGCAAGACCACCTTGGGGCTGCAGTTTCTAGGGCACTCGAGCGCCGAGGAACCGGGCCTGTTGTTCGGATTCTACGAAACGCCGGCTCGAATCCGCGCCAAGGTGAGCGCAGTATGCCCCGCGCTGCTGCAGCAACTGGATGCCGGCCACGTGCAAATTCTGTGGCAGGCGCCCACCGATCAATTTTTGGATGAACTCGCCGACCGCATCCTCCGCGACATCAGGCAGAGAAAGGTCAAACGTCTGCTGATCGACGGTCTCGGCGGCTTCAAAAAAGCGCTCCGTTCCCGGCCGATCGAACCTTTCTTCTCTGCCCTGGTGCACGAATTGCGCGCACAAGGGGTGACCTCTATCTGCACTGCGGAAGTGATGGAGATCGTAGGACCGACGATGACCGTACCACTACAGGGATTGTCGGACGTCACCGACAATCACATCCTGCTCCGCTTCGTCGAGACAGGCGCGAGCCTTTATCGCTTACTTTCGATACTCAAGGTGCGCGACAGCGCGTTCGATTCCGATTTGCGGGAACTACAATTTACCGAGAGTGGAATCGAGCTCGCTGAAAATTCCGCTGGCGCCAAGGCGATCTTGCGCAGAGCCTCGATCAGACCCGGAGCCGAACTGACTCAAGAGTGAGTTGCGGCGATGGAGAACAGCGACAACACCGGCCCCGCGGGCAAAACCATTCTCATCGTGGATGACGAGTTTGGTGTGCTCGAGGTGCTTGAATTCATCCTCAGGGATGCCGGTTTCAAGGTTGTCACCGCACTCAATGGCCAGGACGCCTTGAGTCGTCTCGAGGAAGTCATGCCCGACCTGATTATCGTCGATTACATGATGCCGATACTCGACGGCCTCGGCGTGATCAATGCAGTCCGCTCGGATGATGGATTGCGAAACGTCCCGATAATTTTGGTCAGCGCTTTGCCCGAACAAAACGTCAGAGAACGCTGCGCCGGCTACGACAGCTTCCTGCGCAAGCCGTACAAGACCGAACAACTGATGGACCAGATTTCGAGCCTGCTTGCTCGAACAGAGAGCGACGGAAGCTAAAGCCCCGCTGATCCTTTCCGGCCCTCGAACCGGATCGCGCGCGGCGGAGGGCCAAACAAACACTTCTGCAAGTCAAATCAGGCGATCGATCGCAGCGTAAACGCTCGACCCACCTGCATCGTCTTATAAGCGTCGCCCGCAGCCGGAAGACTTGGTCCTGCGGCGGGTGCGAGTAGTTATCCCCGGTTTGCGTAAGCGGGTCTTTGTCTGCCTGATACTATTCAGATCGTCGCCGCGCACGAATCGCGGTTTTCTCAATGGTTCACAGTGGACGCGCGAAACGAACATTAACGCGCTTCGCTCAGAGGGCGTATGGGAGATTGCACGATGTTAAACGCAAAAACGGTACGCTTGGGTCTGATGACTTTGTGCCTGATCATTCCGTTGGCCGGACGAGCATGGGCGCAACAGCCCGCGGCCAACATAGGGCTCGGGGCTCAGACCGTGCCGGAAGTCAATGTTCCCGCGCACGCGACCCATCAGTACGAAAGCAATCCGATCGTGTCCATTCCGAAGCTGTTCGTTGGGCAATGGCGGCCCGGCGGTGAATCTCTGCCACCCGAGCGTTACTCGATGGGGCAGAATGAGGTTCAGCGACGGCTGACGCTCAAGGAAACGATCTATATCGCCTTGAGAAGCAATCCAGGCTTGGCCGCGGTCGCGTTGGATCCCATCGCCGCAACCGAAAGCGTCAAGGGCGCGAATGCGGCGTTCGATCCAAATCTCTCGTCGCAGGTCGACGTTGAGAAGGAAGTATCGCCGGTTTCCTCGCCATTCCAAAATCCTGGCACGATCGCCAACGCGACAAAGTACTACGATTGGAATTTCGGCGTAAATAAAGTTCTGGCGACCACCAATGCGACCTTCGGACTTTTGTTCGAAAACAACCGCGAGCTAACCAATTCAGCGTTTAACCCGGTCAATCCGGTTTACACGCCGCTTTTGGAGATGTCTCTCTCGCAGCCGCTGCTGCAGAATTTCGGATGGCAGTTCGCCACGATCAACGTGCGCATGGCGCAGTCGGCTCAGCGGTCGCAGCAATGGAATTACGGCTCATCGTTGAACGACTTCGTGCAACATATCGGCAATGACTATTGGGGCGTGGTGGCGGCCGAGGAGAATCTGCAGGTTGCGCAGGCGGCTCTGAAGTTCAACAACGATCTGGTTCGGGTCAACGGCGAGAACGTGTCGGTCGGCATGATGGCACCGGTCAATCTCGACGAGGCGCGCTCGGCGGCGGCAACCGCCCGCGCCAATCTCGACGCGGCGCAGGCCGCGCTGGAAACCGCTCGCACGACGCTTCGTCAGGACGTTACGCTGAATCCCGGCGATACCTTGCTCGGCGAGGATATCGAGCCTGTCCAACAACCCGACACACGCACAGACAATTCGCAGACCGCCGAGACTGCGCTAGAAAAAATGCTTGAATACAGCCCCGCGCTGGCCGGCTTGCGCGAGGCTATCGTGACTTCCTTGCTGCAGGTGAAGTACGCCGAGAATCAGACCCTGCCGCAACTGAACTTCGGCGGCGAGTTCGGCCTTACCTCGGAAGCGGGCAACACCAAGTGTACTTCGTCGTTCACGGTTCCGTCGTACGCCAACTGCTTCAATCCTAACGGACCGATGACGGGAAAGCCGTTCAATGCGGCGGTGCTGCCGTTCGGCGGAGAATATTCGGACGCGCTTAATCGCATGTTCGACGCGAGATTCTACAATTATGCCGCGCTGCTGACCTTCTCGATGCCGCTCGACAACGCTTCGGCGAAAGCGGCGCTGGCCCAGGCGCGAATCTCATACAACCAGGCCCGGTTGCAGTATCGAGAGGCGCTGTTTCAGGCGGTGCTGCAGGTTAAAAGCGCGCTTTCCAATCTCGCAGCTTATCGCCGGCAGGTAACCGCGACCAAGGAGGCGACCTACTATGCAAACAAATCGTTGGACGACGTCAACTCGCAATTCGAAGTGGGTTTGGCGACTACCAATCAGGTTTTACAGTATCAAAGCAACCTGGTAACGGCGCAGGGAAACGAGAT